>JARRPY010000057.1:0-28153 GCA_037382425.1 Deltaproteobacteria bacterium | reverse complement strand
CGCTGGCCAGTTCGATCTCCCTGATCTTTTCTGCGGTAAACCCCGCCGCATTGGCCGCTTCCGACACAAACGCCATCAGATGCTCTAAATAGGCCTCCTCAGCCGGCAGCGTAAGGGTTGCCATGGTCAACAGTCCCCGAGCTCATCTCTCTTTCAGGGCGGCTTTCACCGAATCATGAATGGGGATAATGGTGCTGAATCCGGAAATATCAAACACCTCCTTGACGGTATCCTTCAGCGAACAGAGCATGAAGCGTCTCTCTTCTCCCTTGAGCCGCTTGGCAATCCCTAGGACACTCCTCAGGCCGGCACTGCTGATATACTCCAGTTCGCTCAAGTCAACAATAACATCCGCCGAGTTCTCGCCCACCCATTCGCTGAGTATTTTTTCGAACTCGGGGGCGGTCACTGCATCAATCCGTCCCTCCACCCCTACCGTAACACAGTTATCCTGCTCTCCCTTCTTGATGATCTCCATGGATGTGATCCCCTCCTGTTCGTGGTGTTTGGCTTCAATATAGGACAAAGCCTTATGGCATGTCAAAGAGACCCGTCCAAGATGAACACATTGATAAACTCAACAAAATCTGATAGGGGTAGCTGTGTGGGACATTTTTTGAAAACAGGCCCATTGCAGAGCCAAACCAACCGATGAAACAGTTAAATCCAGCACATGTAGCGACCCTCCGGAAGCGCATCAATACCTGTCCCTATTTTGATCTTCTGTCCATGAAGATCGCATCTCTCGAACCGGGAAAATCCCATCTGGAGGTGGACGTCCAGAAAAAGCACCTCCAGCCGTACGGTATTGTGCACGGTGGCGTCTATTCTTCGCTGGTGGATGCAGCCGGATTCTGGGCCGCCTACACCCTGAGGGAAGGGTCGGAGGGGATGACCACCATTGAGATGAAGCTCAATTATCTGGCTCCGGCCGCCGATGGCCGCTTCATAGCGACCGGCAAAAGCATCAAAAATGGAAAGCGTATCTGTCTGAGCGAGGCCACGGTCCGGGACCGGGAGGGAAAGATCCTGGCCCACGGAACCGTCACCTTGATGGTGATCGAATCTCTGAAAATCGACGGCCAGGATCAACTCCCGCCCAAATTTATTGAAGGCTGACCCGATACCCTGAACCGCCTCACTATTTCGGCGGCCATCAGAAGGTTAGCCCGCCTCCACCCGGCAGGGAACATACCGGTGAAGGGGCGTTCCCGCTATCCGGTCCCGGTGGGTGCTTTTTGCCAGCCGGTTGACGTTTACCCCGTAGGATCGGCCATCGTATGCCATGCCGAATCCATGAGGGAGGACCATGGTGCCGGGCGCCGGTATCTCCGAGATTTCCACGCGCACGCTGAGGCGACCGGCCTCGCTGGTCACCCGCGCCGTTTCCCCGTGTTTCAGGCCTGCGGCGTCTGCGTCCCGGGCGTGCATGAGCAGGGCGCACACCGGCTTATGGTCATTCCAAGAGGGATCCCTCATGATGCTGTTTGCATTATAGGGGAAGTGTCTTCCGGCCACCAGCACCAAAGGGTATTCAGGATGCGACAGGGCCGTCTTTTCCCGGACCGGCTCGATTTCCGCCATCCATTCGGCCATTTCCTCGATATAGAGATGGATTCTCTTATCCGCGGTCTTGAGCAATGAGAGATTGTCCTCGGTATCCATCAGACCCACCCGGATCCCCTCCGGATGATCCAGGAGTTCTTGGAACAAATCATCCCCCAGAAACGGGGTCAGCTCATATCCGGCCCGGGTCACCACATCCACTGCGTGCGGGGGGTAGCGGAGCATCAGCCCCCATATGGCGGCCAGATGGCAGGATCCGAAGACCGGTCCCAGGGTACGGGCCAACACAAAGGGCGACACGGCCCCAGCCGCCTTGTTGGACCCCATATAGGTGAGGAAGGCCATGGCAAAAGAAAGTAGGTATCCGGGAACGTAATACTGAAGAAGGTGGCATCCCACTTCTCAAAGGCCGACCGGGCGGGAAGGACGTAATCGCTGAGCCGGGCCGTCTCGGTCATGGCAATCTCAACGGTGACCAGCAAATCGAGTTGGCTGAAGGCTTTTTCATAAAAAGCGGTGTTCGCATAAGAAATCAACGGGTTGGATCCGCTCACGATCATGGCCCGGAGGCGGTCCTCCTTTTGAGACAGAATCTCCTCCGGAACCACATTGGGAGGAAAATATCCCATGATGGCCGGGATACCCGTTTGGGTGGTGCGCCAGATGCCGGGATCGCGCCCATCCGTGTGCGGGCCCATGGGCATCACGTGCCCAAAAAACACGTTTCCCCCCGGGGTTCCGATCCGGCCGCAGACGGCCATGAGGATCATCTCCAGATAGGAGTTCATGGTACTCTGCCGATCCATCAAAAGACCCAGATCGGTCCGCATGGCCGTGGGCTCCGTGGCCACCATCCTGGCCAGGGTCTCGGCCTCTTCACATGACACGCCGCAGACCCCCAATGCCGCTTGGACATCGAAGTTCTTAAACCAGCCGGCGATTTTATCGAAGCCGCTGCAGTAATCTTCGATATATTCCCTATCTTCCCATCCGTTTTGGAGAATCAGCGCGATCAAAGTTTTCATAAACAAGGCTGCCGTGCCGATGTTGATCTGGATGTGGCGATCCGCCCTTTGGGCGGTTTCGCTTTTGAGCGGGTCCACCACGATGAGCCGTTTTTGCGGGTCCTTTGAAAATTCATCGATACGCTTTCGCGCCCGGTTTACCCCCGCGTTGCTCACATACCCGTTCCACCCGATCACCAGGAAGTTTTCGGCTCGATCCAGGTCCGGCCCCACATGGAGATTCTGACGGCCGTAGGCCCGGCCGTTGATCCAGAAAAGCCCGGTCAACTCCTGGGCCAGAGGGGAGTAATGGTATTGGGAGCCCAGGGCATTTAACAGCGTGCGACCGAAACCGGTCTCCATGTGGCTCCCCTGCCCGCCGCCGCCCATATAGGCCAGGGAACGGGGGCCGTGATCCTCAACAATTTGGCTTAGTCGTGCTGCGATGTCGCCGATGGCCTCATCCCAGGATATCTCCACAAAGCGGTCCCCTTGCCGTTTCAGCGGGTGGGTCAGCCGTTCCTTATGATCTTGATAAAGGGCGATCCTGGCCCCTTTCCGGCAGATGTATCCTTGGGTCCGGGGGTGGTTCTTGTCCGCCCGAACCTTGGTGATCCGGTGACCATCCGTCTGGATCTCCAGTCCGCAGTTATGGTAGCACAGCGCGCAAAACGTCCGCTTCCATTCCATCATATCCACCTCCAGAGTCGGTTAAACGCCAGCCACAAGAACATCAGGGCGCGAAGAGAGACCTTTGACAAACGTCCTCTTTTGGTCAATCTCGACGTCAGGACAACCTCAAACATGATTCATGATTTTTGAATCACTTTAGGAAAATAGGGCATCACAATCAAGGTCAGATTTCCCTCATACCCGCTCTACCTCACCCGAATCCGTTGCACCGCCAGGAGGGATACCATCGCCATGACCGCTCCGGCAAAGAAAGGAATACGGTAATCCACCATCCACAGCATTCCCCCAATGGCCGGTAGGAATACGGCCGCGATATGGTTGATGGTAAAGCCCACCGCCATACTCGGCGCAACATCTCGAGGGTCGCCCACCTTTTGAAAATAGGTGCGAATGGCCATGGCAAAATTAAAAAAGATGTGATCCAGGACATATAGGATGGCCACCACCAGTTTGGACTCCACCGTGGCATAGGCCAGAAAGATAAAAATGAGGCTGGCGTATTCCAGGGAGAGCACCCTTCTCTCTCCGAAGCGAAGGATGCCTTTTCCGATGAGCGGGCTTAAGAAATAATTGATGATATTGTTGATGACGAAAAGAGCGGCCACCGCTTGCACGGAAAATTGAAACTTCTTGACCAGAAGAAACACGGCAAAGGCCATGAAGATCTGGCGTCTGGCACCGGCCATGAAGGTCAGAAAATAATAGAGCCAATATTTCTTCTTGAAAATCATTTTTTTGTGCTGTGGGACGATATTCCGATCCGTCGGATTCCGGCTCAAAGCCCATAGCCCTGCGCCCATGACCAAGGCGCCGACAATCAGGTAGGTGTCCTTGAAGTTTAATACGGCAGCCAGGATATAGATCAACACACCGATACCGATGTTGGATGCGGCGGCCAGGCTGCGGAGCCTACCGAATACCCAAGGGGAGCGTGTCCGATCAAAGTATTGGAGGGTCAGAGACTGATTGGTGGTCTCAAAATAGTGGAATCCGAAGCTCATGACCACGGTGGTCATCATCAAGCCACCATATGAAGGGAAAAAACCGGTTAAGGCCAGACCGATGCCGAGGCCAAAGATGGACAGCGCGGAGAGACGATGCTCCTTAATGATCATCATGACAAAGACGGCCAGAAGGGTGAGAAATCCCGGAATCTCCCGCACCGACTGGATCATCCCCACCTGCTCCCCGGTCAAGCCCACCTGATCCGAAGCAAAATTGTTGAACAGCATGAGCCAGGCCTGCAGTCCGATGGTCGAACTGATGGTCAGCACCATGAGAAAACGGTACATGGGGTTGTCTTTTGAAACCGGCGGCATTATCACACGGGGCTTTGCACTCCTCGAGATAGGGGGTCGAAGGCCTTCGTCCTTATTGACTAAAGAGATTTGTGGGGATTTATAGGGGAGTGGGGGAATGTTTGAAACGCGTTCTCCCGCTACGGTTCAGCCAGGCGGATCAACCGCCCCAGGGCATCTTGGCGTAGGTTTCTGTCAACTGGTCACGGAATTCCCTGAAAAACCGTTCATGGGCCTTTTCCCATCTGGCCAACATATTCAGGGCCTCGGCCGGCTCACCGGACGCTTTCTTGGCCATGTTTTCGTAAAACTCGCTCAGATCCTTTTCAATGAGCCAAGCCGTGTTGAAGACGGTCACATCCGGCACCATGGACTCGTTGATACATTGTTCCAGAAATTCGGAACGACTTCTGGCATCAAAATAGTTGGTGGGTTCGAGCGCAATGGACTTCAGCTCCGCCACACGCACCTCTTTTTCATTTTTCAAATCGCCCAGGATGGCATTGATGAACCGGATATGCCTCGATTCTTCCTCAATGAGCCGCTTGAAGGCAGCGGCCGCCGCCCCAACGCCCATGCGCTGAACCGATGTTTCAAAGAAGCTCTTACCTGTTTCTTCCTGGTTCATTGCATATTCAAAAATGCGGATCATGTTTTGCTTGTCCATGGTCAGACTCCTTCTCACTTTTTACCTGCTGGCGTGGATATCGACTAAGGTGACCGTTCGTTTGTATTTGCTCAGTATATATCGTATACCTTACCAAATCAAGGCGGATATCCGCCTCCACATAGGAAAGAATACGGCGGACCCGGAAGACGAACGGCGATCCGTTGAAGCATCCCGCCGCCCCTCCGGCGGGAAGGGACTTGATCTCGCTGGGAATTTTCAGACTGGCAAGGTGAGGTGGCGCCGGACATCCTCTGCATACAGGAGACCAAGGTACAGGACAAGGACTTCCCCGTATCCGCATTCACTGACGCCGGATACCATGTGACCTTTCGCGGTCAGAAATCCTACAACGGCGTGGCCATTGCGAGCCGTTCCCCTCAGGCCCCCCTGACCCCTGGTCTTGGCTCGGAAAACAACGACGAGGCCCGTGTCATCACTTCCCGAATCGACGGCATCCCGGTGATTAACGTCTACGTGCCCCAGGGATTCGAGGTGGGATCAGACAAATTTGAGTACAAACTCCGCTGGTTGAAGGATCTGTTGAACTTTATCAAAGCCCGTTACCGTGCCACCGATCCGCTCCTTGTGGCCGGGGATTTCAATGTGGCCCTGACGCCGCAGGACGTGCACGATCCGGATGGCCTGGCTGGATCCGTCGGATTTCACCCGGACGAACAGGCTTTGTTTCAGGAATTTTTGGACTGGGGATTGGTGGATATCTTCAGGCGGCACGTGAAGGAAGGGGGGCAGTATACGTTTTGGGATTACCGGGTTCCGAATGGATTCAAACGCAACCGGGGATGGCGCATCGACTATATCCTGGCCTCGGCCCCGCTGGCCGAAAAATCAACCAACGCCTGGATCGATACCCGGCCCAGAGCCCTCCCGAAACCCTCCGATCACACGTTCCTGATTGCGGAGTTTGAAATTTGATGGTCTCGTAAAAACGCTGTCTTCGCGCTGAGGCGCAGAGACGCAGAAAAAAACGTGTTTTAATTTTAATAAGCTACCTTTGCGAGCTGGGCTGCTTTGCGTGAGAATTTAACACTCGCCAATCCAAAACCCTATCCCGCCGACAGCCGGTGTTCCAACGCATCCTTTATCTCTTTGAGCTGTTCGGCATCCTCCACTTTCTGTCCCTCAAGATCCCTGACGTAGAACACATCCGTGATCCGGTTCGCCTGGGTGGTGATCTTGGCCACCCGGATGTCCAAGCGGAGCTCGAACAGGGTCCGGGCCAGCATATGCAACAATCCGATGCGGTCGTCGGCAAATACCTCGACGAGGGTAAAGAAATCCGAGTCGCGGTTGTTGATATTCACCACCGGAGGCTGTGAAGGACCGGGACGTTTTGAAAGCAGCGACGACGAATCCTTTTCATCCAGGCGGTAGGTCAGCCCCAATCTGCCGGTGAACGCCCGCTTCATATCTTTCTCGATCTTTTCCCATACTTCGCGCACCCTGAGCGGGTCGGGCGGCGGGGTCACCTTAAACAGATCAACGGCCGTTCCATCCCGCCACGTATAGATGTTGGCCGCGAATATGTCGATGTGATGAAGGGCCAGTACCCCGGCGATATCCGCAAACAGGCCCGGCCGGTCACGGGATATGATGGTCACTTCAAAACAACTCTCGGCCTCATTTTCTTTCACCTCCAGGCAAAAGGCCGCGGCCTGGCCGGCATCTGTTTTTTTATTCAGCGTCTGGGCCATTTGGATGTGCTTGACCATCTCCAGGGGTGCACAATTCAACAGGTACCGGGGAGACATCACGGCGAACAGCCTGTCCAAATCGATCTCGGGGGCTTCCCGGGAAAGGGTCTCCCTCAGCTCATCCATGGTTTTTTCCACTTTTTTGGCCGCATCCATGGTCGCCAATTCCCCTTTTTCAAGGATGTGAAGCACCTTGAAAAAAAGCTCGATGAGGAGATTGGCGGTCCAATCGTTCCACGCTCGAGGACCGGTGGCCTTGGCATCCGCCCACGTCAGGAGGTAGAGCATCTTCAGACGCCGGAGGTCTCCCACACGTCGCGCACACTGGACAACGACCTTCTCTTCGCCAAGATCCCGGCGCGTGGCGGTTTTCATGAGGAGGAGATGGTTGCGGATCAAGAAGGCCACGTCTTCCCGAGCCTCGGCTCCGCATCCCATCCGTTCAAGGATATCCGAGGCGATCTCCGATCCTTTGATCTCATGATCCGCGCCGATCTTTCCGATGTCGTGAAATAATCCGGCCAGCAGCAATACACCCGGGTCATCCAGTTCAGCCATCATGTCCACCAACAGGAGGTCCCGCTCTCCCTGACCGATATCTTTGAGACATCGTACGGTTTCTATGGAATGCCGCCCCACCGGAAAGATATGATAGGCATCAAAAAGCACCCGTTCTTTTATGGGTCCGAATTCCGGGAAAAGCGTCTCCAGAAACCCCACCTCAAACATCTGCTCTAATGATTCAAAGGCGCCTCGGCCCTCCAGGATCGTGGTAAAAGTGGAGGCCACCGATGGCCGCCGTCTGTATGAATGGTCTATAAGATAAAGGAATTCCTTTAAAAGACGTTTGGCCGCCATGGACAGGGGGATTCCCAGGCAAGCCCCTTCCTCAAATATCCGGATCAGCAGCGTCGGATCAGAGAGGATGGCCGTTGCCGAGTCAAACTCGATTTCTCCTCGGTGAATATGAAGGTGCTCGGGGAGTTCATCCGACGGTTCGAGGGTCCGCTTTCTTCCCTTTTCAGGGAGGTGGGTGGTCAAAAACGAGCGATGGAGTCCTTTCAGGAAAATCATGGCGATGTGGAGCTTCCCCATAAATTGCTCCACCGCCATCACCCCGCCTTTGTCCCTGAATCCCAGACGATCGGCGATCTTCTTTTGGTATTCGAATCCCAGCCTGTCATTGTTTCTCCCAGAGAGCTGATGGAGATGATTTCTCACCTGCCAGATAAACCCGAGGGCCTCCCGCAACTCGACATACTCATTGTGAGAAAGCTTTCCCATATATTCGAGATCCCGAGGAGAATCCAGGTCGAAAAACACCTTGGATATCCACAACAGGTAATGATAGTCCCTGAGCCCACCGATCCCTTCTTTCACATGCGGTTCCAGTAGATATCCGGCATCTCCGTAGATGTCTTTTCGAATCCGATGGCGATCTTCCAACCATCTGAACCAGAGATCCCTCTTCTTACGAATGACCTTGTTTTTGAAATCCTCCACAAAGGAGAGGTACAGGGGAGAATCCCCGCAAATGAACCGGGCATCCATCAAGGATGTCATCACTTCGAAATCGCTTTGACAAAGTTTCAGACACTCTTTGACGCTGCGTATGGCATAGCCCAGATCGATCCCCAAATCCCACAACGGATAGAACACTTCCGTTGCCAGCGTCTTGGCCTCGGCAGGGAGTTTCTTCTCAAATAGGATGACCAGATCGATGTCCGAGTGGATGTTGAGTTCCTTTCGCCCGTATCCGCCCACGGCGAGAAAGGCGAAGGATGTCCCCTCATTGAACAATTTCCCTCCCATGGTGCTCTCCTGAAGGTTTCTTCTCAGGTAGTGGTCCATGAGTTCCGTGTGGTCATGCTCGAATGAGTGGGACACCTCCCCTTTCAGGAACCCTTCGATTAGCGCTTCTCTTAGAGAGGCCAGTTCCCGGGACGCAGGGCTCACCGTCAGGGCGGGCGCTGAAGCAGTTTCTCGACCCACGATTATATGGCCTCCCTCCCGGATTCTCCTGTCCGGATGCGGATCACGTCTTCCACCGGGAATATGAAGATCTTGCCGTCACCGATTTGGCCGGTTCTGGCCTTTTCCTGGATGATCTTGACCGCCTCGGGCACCAGCGCCGCCTCCATCACCACCTCAATCTTGATCTTGGGGACAAAGTCCACCTGGTATTCGGCGCCGCGGTAGACCTCCTTGTGTCCCCGCTGCCGACCGAAGCCCTTGACTTCGCTGACGGTCAATCCCTTGACACCGATTGCGGATAGACCGTCCTTGACCTCATCCAATTTGAACGGTTTTAAAATGGCTTCTACTTTTTTCATGGTCTGACTCCTCCGGGTTTAGAAGCTGTACCCTGTCTCATTGTGCAGCACCACATCCATGCCTCTTTCTTCTTCTTCCTCAGAAATCCGGAGTCCCACCAGCACGTCCACGACCTTGAGGATAATCAGCGTCATGACGAATGCGAACACCAGGGTGGCCACCACCGAAACAAACTGAATCCACAACTGCCCTGGGTTTCCGAAGAAGAGTCCATCGGCCCCGCCTGAGTTGATGGCGGTACTGGCGAAAAGCCCGGTCGCCAGGGCGCCCCAGGTCCCGCCGACACCGTGAATCCCCACCACGTCGAGGGAATCATCATACCCCAACTTGGACTTTAAGAGGACGCCCCCGTAACAGAGCAGACCGGCAATGAATCCGATGATAATGGCCGACATGGGTCCCACAAAGCCGGATGCGGGGGTAATGGCCACCAGACCGGCCACCGCACCGCTGGCCACGCCCAATGTGGTGGGTTTCCCCCGATGGATCCATTCAAAGATGACCCAGGAGAGCGCCGCCCCTGCAGAGCCGAGGTGCGTGGCCACAAAGGCGCTCGCGGCCAGGCCGTCGGCCGCCAGTGCGCTCCCGGCATTGAAACCGAACCAGCCGAACCACAAGAGCGCCGCCCCCAAGAGGGTCATGGGCAGGTTATGGGGGATATAGGCGGTGGAACCGTATCCCAAACGCCTCCCGATGAGAATGGCCGCCGCCAGGGCCGAGATGCCGGAGCTGATGTGGACGACGGTTCCGCCTGCAAAATCAAGGGCCCCCATGCGGCCCATCCAGCCGCCCACACCCCATACCCAGTGAGCCAGGGGATTGTACACGAAGGTGGCCCATAACAGGACAAAGAGGATGAATGCGCTGAACTTCATCCGTTCGGCAAAGGCCCCGGTGATCAGGGCCGGCGTAATCACCGCAAACATCCACTGAAAAATCATGAACGCCACATGCGGAATGGTGGACCCATAGTCGGGGCTGGGGGCCATGCCCACCCCGCTGAGACCAAACCAGCTCAATCCGCCGATGATGCCTGCGTGATCCGGGCCGAATGCCATGGAATAGCCCCACAACACCCATTCCAGTGAGACAATGGCCAAGATAAAGAAGCTCTGCATCAATGTGCCCAGAATATTTTTACTCCGGACCATCCCGCCGTAGAATAGGGCCAGACCCGGGGTCATGAGCATCACCAGGGCCGCCGACATCAGTACGAAAACCGTATCTCCTGCATTCATGTTCAATTCCTCCCTCCTCTATTTTTCCAATTACAGAGCAACCCCCATGCCAAAAAATAGCAACGGAGAAATGAATGAAGTCATCATTTCTGGAATGAACACCAACAAGGATGCAAAAAGTTGGAATACGGGATATACAAGACGCCAGCGCGCCGGGGGATGATCAATCCATTTCGCTGCCAAAAGGGTCTTGTTCATGCCCGGTTTTCGGAATGACCGCCGGCATGGGGCGCTCATTGACGAAGAGACGGAAGATGTCGGGCCTCGCATAATGGCCCGTGGCATCAAAGTCGTATTTGCCTCTGGCGATCTCTCCCATGTCCAGATCGGCCGTCAGCAGGGTCTCCCCGTCATAGGAGGGAGGGACCAGGACTTGTCCCAGTGGCCCGATAATACAGCTGCCGCCGCGCATGAGGACCGTGTCCGGGTCATCCCCCTGAATGGCGTTATAGGTGTCCGGGCAGTCTTTTCGCGTGACATACTGGCAGGACGAGAGTACGAAGCAGCGGCCCTCCATGGCGATGTGCTGCATGCTGGCGAGCCAGGTATCCCTGTCGTCGGCCGTGGGCGCACAATAGATCTGAATTCCTTTGGCATACATGGCGGTCCTCAAAAGGGGCATATAGTTTTCCCAACATATGACCGCCCCCAGCACCCCGAAAGGGGTATGAAAGACCGGAAGGGTTGATCCGTCTCCGAATCCCCACACCAGGCGCTCCATGGCCGTGGGCATGAGCTTTCGATGCTTTCCCATGAGCACGCCCTCCGGTGAGAAGAAAAGCACCGTACAGTATAGGGTCCCTCCCTCCCGTTCAATAACCCCGATGACCAGATAGAGACGATTTTCACGGGCCGTGGCCCCGAGGATATCCGTGGCCGGCCCCGGGACGTCCACGGCACTCTGCCAGTATCTCCTGAAATCCTCCCGTCCTTCCGGAAGGCGCATTCCCACCCGTGCGCCGAAATCGAGCCCCTTGGGATACCCGGAAACAAAGGCCTCCGGGAAAAGGGCCAACCGGGCCCCTTCTCGGGCCGCATCTGCGGTCAAATCACACACCTTTTCCATGGTTCTTTCCCGGTCAAAGACCACCGAAGACGCCTGAACAACCGCTACGCGAACCGGATTTATTTCTTCAGTTCCCATTGTGTTCATTAAACCTCCTCCTAGGTATGTGCTCCCCCATCGGACGTCGGGGGGTGGACATTGCTCAGGATCGCGCGCTTGCGATCCTCATATACGGACATCAAGAAAACCGTGGCCAGGGGCTGCGTGAACAGCCAGGCAATGAAGACCGATCCGCCCACCGCCGAAACCCCCACAAACAGGATAAAAACGGCCACCTGATCGACAATCTGTCCCTGAGTGGTCAACCGGAAGCTCTCCCGAACCGCATCGATGAGCGACATTCCCTCATCGGTCATCAGGGGGAGCATGTAGAGGCAAAAATAGGCCACGCCCAGGGCGATCAGAAATCCGGGAAGCACCAGCATCAAAAATCCGACAAGAATGGCCAGAACGACCACAATGCCGAATCCCAAAAGCGGGAAAAAAAGCCGCATCTCGGAGAAAAGGTCCTGCACCCTGGGTTCACGGCCTTCTCGTACCATCAGGAGGATGGACTGGAAATAACCGGCCAAGGTTACAGGGCCGAGAATCCCCAGTGTAAGAAAACCGACCACCGACAATACCAGGGTCATGATAATCAACGGCGCAATGAACCGAACGGTTAATCGCCAGGCGGTTTCAATATGGTTCCTGAAGTCCATGGGCACCTCCCCCGCTCAGATGGGTCTTCATGCACCTAAGGCCTCCTTTAGCCGCTGAAATTTCCAATACTTACACCGACAACATAGCCGCGTCCCCTCCACTAGTCAATCCATTTCTGACCCCCAACCCTTCTTCTGAGGCGTATCCGATAAGGGGCCGATGGGGATGGGGATGGGCCGGCGGCAATGAACAAGCACTTGCCGCCCGAACGTCTTTTCGGTTAAAGTAGTCCGGGTGTAGAATCGATGATGGAACCCGTTCGATTCGTTAGACAAACATGGTCAAAAATCGGCGAAATAGCCATCCGAAGGAGTCTGTATGCCCATGTCATTTCGAAGAAAATCACCAACCGCGGTCCGTTACTGCATGCGTATCCCCCTATTCGTTTTTGTGATGCTTATGGCCGCTTCGTGCAGTACCGTACCCATTACCGGTCGGAAACAGCTGGACCTGATTCCCGCTTCCACCATGATGTCCATGAGCTTTCAGCAGTATGACGAATTTCTAAAAGCACACAAGCTGAGCACGAATCCCCAACAGACCGAGATGGTCAAGCGCGTGGGTCGAAGAATTCAAAAGGCTGTTGAGCGGTACATGGCCGAGAACAATATGTCCCACCTGTTAAAGGACTCCCATTGGGAGTTCTATCTGGTGGAAAGCCCTGAAGTCAACGCCTGGTGCATGCCCGGCGGCAAGGTGGTGGTCTATTCGGGCATCCTGCCCTATACTCAGGATGAAGCCGGCTTGGCCGTGGTCATGGGCCATGAAATCGCCCATGCCGTGGCCCGTCATGGCGCGGAACGGATGAGCCAGGGATTACTGGTTCAGACCGGGGGCATGGCCCTGTCGGTGGCCTTGGCCAACGAACCGGAAATGACCCGGTCCCTGTGGATGGCTGCTTTCGGAGTGGGGGCATCTGTGGGTGTTATGCTTCCCTATAGTCGCTTGCATGAAAATGAGGCGGACCGGCTGGGACTGATTTTCATGGCCATGGCAGGCTATGATCCCCATGCGGCGGTTCAGTTCTGGCAACGCATGGCCAGCCAGAAAAAAGGGACGGCACCGCCTGAATTTTTGAGTACCCACCCGGCAGATGAAACCCGGATACGAAATATCGAGGCAGAGATTCCAGAGGCCATGAAATATTATCGCAAGGGAGGGTCATAGAGGGCGTGTGCCTATTACCAATCGATTCCCGCCGGGCGAGCAGGCGTTCTGCATACCGTCGGGTCTTGACCCGGTCAGGAGCAGGTAACCATTGAAGTCCCATATTTGTCCCTGGTGGCTCGCCTACACCTTCGATCACCGGCTCCGGCGCCTGGTTCACCATCCGGAAAAGCTCTTTTCAGAATATGTAAAGCCGGGCATGACCGTGGTGGATGTCGGCTGCGGCCTAGGGTTCAACGCACTGGGGCTGGCGGAGCTGGTCGGTGCTACTGGGCGGGTGGTGGCCGTGGATATTCAACAGGAGATGCTCGACGGGCTGATGAAAAGGGCTCAAAAAAAGGGATTGGCAGACCGAATCACCCCCCATCTCGCCCGGCAAGACGATTTGGCCTTGAACGTGGACGCCCGATTCGTCCTAGGGTTTTATGTGGTGCATGAGGTCCCGGATCCCGCTCGCTTCATCTTCCAGGTGGCGGACAATTTGGGCGATGGCGGTCTTTTCATGATGATCGAACCCCCTTTTCATGTCTCTAAGAAACGATTTGAGGAGAGTATTCGTCTGATCGAAAGCTCGGGATTGGTGCTGGAAAATCGGCACAGAATTCCGTTTGGACGGGTGGCGGTCCTCAAGAAGTCCGCCTAGGAAAGACCCGGAAGAGGCCTTTGAATAAAAGGTCAAATGATCACCCCAATAATGCCACAAATGCCTCAATTTCCCTTGACAGCCATGAAATCTTGGCACTATGAATGGGCCGACACACCGACTCATAGCCACCCACCCTGTGCGAAAGGAGGAACGTATCGTGGCCGATATCCTATGCTTTTCGAGAAACAACGCCACCACCGTGGAACAACTCACCGAGGAGATCATGGTCTCTTCCTGCCGGCTGCAAGATACCTTCACGGATCTCCTTGTGGAAATCCATGTAAAGTCACCCGACCTCGAAATCACCAAGATTCGCGGTGAGATCCGTCGCGGCCCTGAAGCCGAAAGCCCCCATCTTCATGACACCCTCCAAAAGGTCATCGGGGTCCGTGTGGGACCGGGAATCAAAAAGATCGTCCGAGGACTCATGGGAGACAGCGAAACCGAAAAGAAGATGGTTTTCATGATCGGAGAGTGCTGTAACGGCATCATTCTCTCCTTTACCAAGCAAGTCCTCAGTAAGGCACCCAAGGAAAAAGAAAAGGAACGGGACTTTTTTGCCGACATGGTCAAGAACAGCCCCCGGCTGTACAACAGCTGTGCGGCTTTATCTTCAGAAAGTCCCCTCATGAAGGGGGTTGATCCACCCTCCGGGTAAAGCGGAATGTGAAGACACCTCCATGTAATACCAGGAAAGGCCAAAAGCCCATGTTGACATTCAGCAGAAACAAGCTCGTTAGCATTTACAGGAAAAATGGTCATACCCTGTGCGCCCGCGGGATCTTGGAAGACGACATATACGGCATGGAAATGGAAGTGACCATCACCATGCCTGAAATGCGTATTCGTTCTATTGATGGAAAGTGGAGCCGCATGGAGAACTCGGAATGTCCCCGGGCCGTGCCTTTCCTGAAGGAGGCCCTGGGATTTTCCCTGACTGACCCCGATTTCACACAAAAGGTTCAAAAGACCGTGGGCCGGAAATCCTGCCGGCATTTCGCCAACATCTTGCTGGAGTGTTGTGAGGCGGCCAAGGAGGCGGCCACGCTGCTCAATGTGGAAATAGAGAGGAGTAAACCGGATGATTCCGTCTCTCAGACCGTGCCGGATCAGGAGAATCGGAACATAAAAGAGACCGCATCCCCTCATGCGGCTGGTGACCGTGAAAGCGATCAACGCCCACATCCGGGGATGGAAAGCGTTAGGGAAGACTGGAACACCGGGGGCATGGTCATCGATCTTCACGTCCACACGTCGGAAGCATCTCCCTGCAGTTCGGCTCCCTTGGAAGACCTTATCGCCGAGGCGAAACGAATTGGTCTCGATGGGATCTGCCTGACCGATCACAACCATGTATGGGATCCCAAGACCGTATCGGGGTTAAGAAAACGCCACAACTTTCTCATCCTCCGTGGAAACGAGATTTCCACGGATCAGGGAGATATGCTTGTCTTCGGGTTCGATGTGGATATAAAGGGTATCATCCAGTTAGCCGACCTGGAAAAGCAAGTCCATGAATCGGGCGGATTTATCATTGCCGCCCACCCTTTTCGAGGGTTTCTCACATTCGGTATAGGGCATTTGGGCCTGACGACCGAAAAAGCCATACAACGCCCCCTTTTCCAGTATGTAGACGCCGTAGAAGTGCTCAACAGCAAGGTCTCTGACAAAGAAAACCGATTCTCTTCGCAGGTGGCCGAAGGCCTGAATCTGCCGCAGACGGGTGGGAGTGACGCCCACGAGGTGAAAGAAGTCGGCATCTACGGCACCCGCTTCTTCGATGCCATTACCAGTGAGGAGGCGTTTTTAGACGCTCTCAAAAATGGCCGATATCAGCCCGTTTCTTTCCGTAAGACACTGAAATAAAACAATTTCTCTAATCCCCACGGTTGTCTCTCAGAGATATTTCTCAGCATGAAACGTGAATCGACGCTTTCCTTGAAACCCCGATGTGGTGGGATGGACCACGGTCGATCTACTTGGAAAGGGTGGCCTGATTAAAAGTCAATCCGAGACATCCGGATATGGCTGGGGGCCATCTCGTCTCGTTCGCGCTGGAGTTGAAGCAGGACGATGGCGGCGACCACCATGACGCCGCCAAGAATCTGAAGGGATTCGAGACGCTCATCAAGAAAAAAATAGGCCAATACGCCTGCGGAAACCGGCTCCAGGGTGGCCGTGATGGCCGCCCGGGTGGACCGGATGTAATTTACCCCCACGAAGAAGAGCCCAAAAGGAAGGACGGTCCCCATAACCGACACGTACAGCAACCCGCACCATGCCCTCAGGGTATAACCGGCCACAAGGTAATGAAACGGCGGATAAATAATGTGCCATGTGAGGGTGGCGAACAGAAAGGCATAAAACAACACCGTCCAGGGGGGGTACCGGTGCATGCTCCTCTCCCCGATCAGAGTATACCCTGCAAAACAGACGGCCGATAGCAGACCGGACACGATGCCCACCCATTTCATCCGGAGAAAATCGAGGCTGTAACCGCCCACCACCAGGTAGCATCCCGCGAGTGCCAGAAACAGAGAAAACGATTTGAGCCACGTAACGCGTTCTTTCCAAAACCATATGGAGAAAACGGCCACCATGCTGACGGCGAGATATTCAAGAAATATGGCGGCAGCCACCTGAATTTTACTGATGGCAAAAAAGTAGGTAATCTGTACCATGGACATGGCCACGCCGCCCAGGAGGAGGAAGTGCCCCAAATCCGTTTTTCGGATTCTTAAAAGATCTCTCCGAAACCAGCCCAAAATCACGGCCAGCAAAAGCGTGGAAACCGTTACCCGCACCTGGACCAGTTCAAACGGACTCATCCCTTCGGCAAAAAGCGCCTTTCCCGCCACACCGGACGATGCCCACATCACGGCTGCCGCCATGACGCACAAATAGCCTTTTATGGAATTTTTCCTCATGCCAACGCCTCTCTTTGCGAAAAAGTTCCTATGTTACTTTCCATAGGATGTCAAACCCCAAAACAGACGCTTGAAGGCTATTGACAGACCCCTTAGGTTTGGGGAATATTCTCATTGGATATCTCTCAAAACGGATATTTCCATCGGCCCTTTAAGGCCCATTTTGTAAGGAGAATGGTCATGACGCCTGACCACCTGTTTTTTGCCGCAAACGACTTCGGCACCATGAGTCATATCCTCATGTGGATCATCACCGTGGCGGCACTGGCCCTATTTGCCTTCATCATTCGGCGTCGCGTAAGACTCCTCCTTGAAGCCCAACCCGATCCGCGCTTTTCAAATCTCAAGAATCGATTCCTGGATCTGATCACATACGGATTCATCCAAAAACGTCAGCCGCGTTATCTTTGGGCGGGCGTAATCCACATCATGATATTCTGGGGATTTGTGGTACTGGGATTGCGTTCTTTGGATCTCGTAACCCAAGGCCTGGGCCTCCCCATCTTTCGTCCGCTCATGAACAGTCCGTTCGGTATATTCTACAACACGCTCAAAGATCTGTTTGAACTGCTCGTACTGGCCGCCTGTATATGGGCGATTCTCAGGCGCGCCATTTTACACCCCAAACGGTATGAAGGGAGCCATACCTTTGAAGCCTACCTGGTGCTGGGGCTGATCGGTTTCCTTATGCTGACCGACATGGTGTTTGAGGGGAGTGGGATGTTGCTCGCCGGGCCCGAGCACGGGTGGCTCCCCGCAGCAGGATTGACCATGTTTTTCCTGCCCCATAACAGCCCTCAGTTCCTTTCAGTCCTGCGCAACATTTCCTACTGGCTCCATATCCTGGCCTTTTTCTTTTTCCTGAACCTTCTTCCCCTGTCCAAGCATTTCCATATTATTACCGCCCTTCCCAACGTTTTCTTCAGAAAACAACAAAAAGGGGCCATCAAACCCGCCCGATACGATGTGGAGGACATCTTCGACCTGGAGACGCTGGGCGTGGAAAAGATAAAGGACATGACCTGGAAACATCTTCTGGACCTCTACACCTGCACCGAATGCGGACGGTGCACGGATCAGTGTCCGGCCAACGCCGTCGGAAGGCCCCTGTCCCCCAAACGGCTCACCATTAAGATCAGAGACCATGCCTACAAAACACATCCCATTCTTCCCCATATAGACAAGAAACCGGGCAATCAGAAAGCCGTATCTTTGGTGGGGGACATCATCGGTCTGGACGAATTGTGGTCCTGCACCACCTGTGGCGCCTGCGAGGAAGAATGTCCGGTGTTTATTGAATACATCGATAAGATCATCGACATGCGACGGCACGTGCTGGAAACCGCTCAAAATCCCGCCACGTTCAATCAAATTCTCATGTATGTGGAAAAGACCGGGAATCCTTTCGGCAAACCCGCGGCCAAGCGGGGCGACTGGGTCGAAGAACTGGCGGTGTCCCATGTCAGGCAACTGAAGCCGGGGGACAAAGTGGATGTATTGTATTATGTGGATGGATACCCTTCCTTCGACCCCAGGTCTCAGCAAATCGCCGCTGCCATTTGTAAAGGCATGAATCTGGCGGGCATGGACGTAGGAATCTTGGGAAGGTCCGAAAAGGATACGGGGCACCAGGTCCGCCGGATGGGAGAAGAAGGCCTGTTTCAGATGCTGGTGGAAGAAAACACCGAGACACTCAACGCCGTCACGTTCAGATGGATCGTGACCACGGATCCCCATGCCTATAACGCATTAAAGAAAGACTATCCCGAACCGTACAAAGTGTTCCACTATGCCCAGTTTTTCCTGTCTCTGGTGGAAAGCGGGTATCTGAGACCCCGAAGCGGCGTGTCGTCCACAGACACGTACACCTATCACGATCCCTGCTACCTGGGCAGGCACAACGGGATCTACGATGAGCCCCGGCGCCTGCTCGGATCCATCCCCGGACTACGCCTTGTGGAAATGTCGCGCTCCCGCGACCGGAGCTTTTGCTGCGGCGGCGGAGACGTCATGCTATGGCATGACATCGAACAAGAGGAGATGCGGATGGCTGAAAAGCGCGTCCGGATGGCGCTGGATGCGGGCGCAACCGTCCTGGTGACGGCCTGTCCCTTCTGCCTCATTCATTTCGAAGATGCCATCAAGAGCGGCGGCCTCGAAGACAAGATCCGCGTCGCGGATTTGATGGAGGTATTTGTTTCGGCGTGTGAAGCGTGACAACACACAGGAAAGGGGCGTCCACGTCTGAAAGCTATTCTCGGTTGCTGTCGTGAGTCTCCACATACTGATCCAGGCCCTTCATATCGTGTGCACTCATCTCCACGGTGATGCGAACGAAGTCATTATCGTACGCCCGGTTCGTGATCTTGCCCAGGGCATGCACATCGCTGATGGCTTTCTGTTGGGTATGGGGGATTTTTAGGGCGTATTCGCGGGTCCGGTTGATCCGTTCGTCCACGTTCCTCAACAGCCGCTCGATGTGGGTTCCGTTTTTTGCCGAGATCGGCAGGGCCTCGGGATACCGCCGTCTCATTCCCTTTATAGTCGTGTGATCCACCCTGTCGATCTTGTTCAAAACCAGGATCTGTGGGATCCTATCGGCTCCGATCTCTTCGAGCACCCCGTCCACGTCCGCCAGGTGCTTTTCCAGATCCTTGTCTGAAATATCGGCCACATGGATCAGGAGGTCTGCATCCTCCGCCTCCCTTAAGGTGGCACGGAACGAGGCCACCAGATGGTGGGGCAGATCGGCCACAAATCCCACGGTATCCGAAAGGATGATTCTTCTATCCCTGCCGGAACTGAGAGATCTGGAGGTGGAATCGAGGGTTTTAAAGAGCTTGTCCTGAACCGGCACCTTGGAGCTCGTCAACCGGTTAAAAAGCGTGCTTTTGCCGGTATTGGTATACCCGATCAGCCCCACATTCCAACAATTCTTTTTCCTCAGCTTTCGCCGCGTATCGATCTGTCTCGAAAACTTCTCCAGGTGTTTTTCAATTTCGTAGATCTCTCGTTGCACGGCCTGCCGATCCTTCTCGATCTGCTTTTCACCCATTCCTCTTAAAGCCGCCCCACCCCCCATTCGGTTGGCCCCTCTCTCCCGGTCAAGGTGGGTCCACATGCGCCTTAGTTTGGGCAATTCGTACTTCAACTCAGCCAGTCGCACCTGTAATTTGGCCTCCTTGGTCCGGGCATGATCGTGAAAAATTCGGAGGATCAACTCGGTGCGATCGATGGCCTCCACTCCGAAGGCCTGCTCGAGATTCCTTGCCTGGGATCCGGTGAGATTGTTGTCGAACACCAACAGATCTATGATCGCCTTCGACCGCTCAAGGCACCCGCCGATAAAGTCTCGACCGGCAAAGGTTTTCCCATCGATTCTGCCACGCCTCTGAATACACCGGTTTTTGACGCCAATACCGGCCGTGTCCGCCAGCCTCGCCAGTTCGTCCATGGAGACATCCTTGTTGGACATGGCTTGGTCGGGCAGGCAGACACCAATCAAAATGGCGTCCCGTATCCTCTTTAATAAAAACGCCTTCCCAATGCGCACTCAGGGCACTGTGGAAGGCGTTGGTTTTGACGATGGATCTTTCCAGAGACTTATTTTCCCAGTTTTTCCAGCAAGTCCGCCGAGACCTCTTTCACGCCCGGCCGACCGTCCAGTTCGATAATCTTGGGCACACCGCCGTTTTTAGCGGACAACTCCTTGAAATAGTTCACTCCGGCCATGGTGCCGGTTTCAGTATCGTAATATATGTTGTGGCGCTGGTCGATGGCCGCCTCATCCTGGTCATCCGAACGGGTCTTGAGTTCCCCGCCGCAGATCCTGCATTTATCCCCATCCGGTTTAATGGCCTCGATATTCACATTGTTGGGATGGTTGTTGTCATTGACGCAAAGCCGTCGTCCCATGATCCGGCCCTTGGCGATCTCCCGATCAAGAATCATCTCGATGACGATGTCCAAGGTAATGCCTTCTGCCTTGAGGGCCTTGTCCAGCGCCTCTGCCTGATTCAGGTTCCGGGGGAATCCATCCAGCAACCACCCGTTTTTGCAGTCATCCGCCTTCAACCGGTCCAGTATCATGGGAATGGTGATGCTGTCGGGAACCAATTCGCCCCGATCGATATATCCCTTGGCTTCCTTACCCAATTCGGTACCGCCTGAAATGTTCTCCCTGAAAATCACGCCGGTTTCGATGTGCGGGATGCCGAACTTTTCCTTCACGATCGCCCCCTGGGTCCCTTTGCCACTGCCGTTGGGGCCAAAAAACAGAATTTTCATTTCATGCTCTCCTTCTTTTAATTTCGCCACGAAGGCACGAAGTCACAAAGATGGCTTCCAAAAAAATGTATTTTCTTCGTGTCATCGTCTCTTGGTGGACGCCTTTAGGTAACGATTTGATGAAAATATTGAAAAACAATACCCCTGTCAAGGGATTATGCTCGCCCCAGGAATATGGGCATGACGTCGTATCCCCTCTCCAAGAAAAGCCCGGAGGCCGAGGCAAACGCTTCGGTGAATCGCGCTCTTCCATCACGCCGGGCAAGCTCCTTTTTGGTGGCCCAGGCAAACGGGGTCGGTTCGTCCGTGTGGGTCTTTATTACAATGGGGGTGAAGTGATCGCTGGCCACCATCACCCGGTAGGCTTCGAACCGCTCAAGGCCCTTTAAGACCGCGCCGACGACCTTGGCATCGAAGGCTTCTATGGCCGCAATCTTGTCTTTGATGTTCCCGCTGTGACTCGCCTCGTCCGGGGCCTCCACATGCACAAACACGAAATCAAGACGATCCAGGGCCCTGAGTGCTTCTTCCGCCTTTCCTGAGAAGTTGGTATCCAGATACCCGGTAGCGCCTTCCACCTCGATAGGGGTGAGACCCGCGTAGACCCCAATGCCCCGAAGGAGATCCACCGCCGATATGCCACCGCCTTCAAGACCGAATCGATCCCTGAAAGAGGGGAGTTGGAGGGCCCGTCCCTGGCCCCACGGCCATATGGAGTTGGCGGCCTTCAACCCGGCTTTGAGCCGGTCCTGATTGACGGGATGATCCGCCAGGCATGGCCACGACCGGCGGATCATGCTGACCACAGGATCCCCACGTCCGTTGAGATAGGGGGCCATATTTTGATCCAGCACATCGTGCGGGGGTATGGTCGCCGCTTCCTCAGGCCCGTCTTTCCATACCAAGAGGTGCCGGTAGGCGACCCCCGTGTGGATCTGAATGAGGGACGTGCTCAGTTCGGCTTTGAGGGTATCCACCAGGGGGATGGCCGCTTCGGTGGTCAGGTCGCCCGAGCTGTGGCTGACCATGATGATTTTCTCATCCGAACGCCGATCCAGGGTCACCAGATTCATGCGAAAGGCGACGTCATCCGGGGCGAGATCCACCCCCATGCTGGCAGCCTCAAAAGGCGCGCGGCCCGTATGATATTGACTCGGATCATACCCCAACAACGACAGGTTCGCCACATCGCTCCCCGGGCTCATTCCATCGGGGATGGTCTTGGCCAGCCCCACGCGGCAGGCGGCGATCCGGTCCATATTCGGCGTATGCGCAACCTCCAAAGGGGTCTTTCCCCCCAGTTCCTGTAGGGGATAGTCGGCCATACCGTCGCCCACCAGGAGGACGAATTTTTCGCCATGTCTAGAAATCCTCATCCTACCCGACTTCCTTCCACCCGGATGACCACGGTCTTATCCGTCACCACCGGCAAGTCGTCGATCAACTTGATGGCCTGCCGGGCGTCTTTTTCCAGGGCCTCATGGGTGAGCATTACCACGGGTACCGCGCCCTTGTCGTCCCGCCCTTTTTGAATAACAGAAAAGATACTGATTCGGTGATCGGACAGGATTCCGGCAATCTTTGATAGGACGCCCGGACGGTCCAGGGCGGAGAATCTGAAATAATAGGGCATGGTCAGCGCTTGCATGGGCTGCACCCGGATCTCCTTTTCAGGCGGCCGATAGTGACCCAGTGGGGCCATGACATTGGTGGCGCCTGAGTTGATCCATCGCGCCAGCGCGATGATGTCGGAGCAGACCGCACTGCCCGTCGGCCGGCGTCCCGCGCCGAGGCCATAGTAGAGATTGGGGCCCACAAAATCCCCCTCAATATGCACCGCGTTGAAGGCCTCATTGACATTGGCCAAAATATGATCTTTGGGGATCATGGCCGGGTGAACCCTGGCCTCCACTTTGTCTCCGAGTGCTTTGGTGATGGCCAGCAACTTCACACGGTAGCCAAACTCGTCGGCGAACCGGATGTCATCGGGGGTCAGTGCGGTAATCCCTTCGCGGTAAACGGTCTCGTATGCGACCGGGCTCCCGAACAACATGGAGATCATAATGGTCAGCTTGTGCGCCGCATCGGTCCCATTCACGTCGAGGGTGGGGGGATCTTCGGCAAAACCGAGGTTCACGGCCTCCTGGACCACCTGTGCGTAGGGGAGCCCCTCCTGGGTCATCTTGGTGAGAATGTAGTTTGATGTGCCGTTCAAAATCCCCATGCAATTCCGGATGCGATTTGCGGACAGCCCGTTTCTCAAGGCCCCGATGAGGGGGATCCCGCCGCCAACGCTCGCCTCGAAGGCCAGCGCAACCCCGTATCGCTCGGCCGCACGGAATATTTCCCTGCCGTGCTCCGCCAGAAGGGCCTTATTGGCGGTCACCACGTGTTTGCCCTTTTCCATGGCTCGGAGAATGAACGATTTGGCCTGATCCATTCCCCCGATGAGTTCCACCATAATCCGGATATCCGGGTCGTCAATCAGGGCCATGGCATCCCGGGTCAAGAGCCCTCGATCGATGTCGACGCCCCGGTCGGAATCGAGATCCAGATCCGCGATCCCCTTGATCACCACATTCGAACCCACTCGATTCGAGATAATCTCCCGGTTGGTGGTCAAGACCTCAACCGTTCCCGCACCCACGGTGCCGAATCCGAGAATCCCTACATGAATGTCTGACACAGTTCCCTCTTTTGAATCGCTGTATTATTTTACCCTATTGATAAACACAGCGTGTTGGTTCACCGGCAAGGGCGTGATGGTCTCTTTTGGAAACCCGATTACCTCGCTGTTACTTCGGTCTCAGGGACCGCGCTTCAAAATCAAATGAGAGACCGCCCCATCAGAGCCCATGGCGACAGTGTCCTCCGGTTTGGGGTATCCCCATTTGCCGGTTGTTTGGTGCCCAGGGGGCGTGGCGTGGGCCACAAATCCATGTTTAAAGCGGCGTTTTTAAAAGAGACCGTCACGCCCTGATTTCAAACACCTAAAATGTGACGAATCGCTGTTTTTTGTTTGAGAGATCAAACCCCTCCGATTGTCGCGCTACATGATCTGCCGGATCCCTCGAATGGCCTGGCGGATGCGATGGGGGTTTTCCACCAGGGCGAATCGCACGCTGTCATCGCCGTATTCCCCGAATCCGATCCCAGGGGAGACCGCTACCTTGGCCTCCTGGATGAGCATCTTGGAGAATTCCACAGAACCCATGTGGGCAAATTGTTCCGGAATTTTACCCCACACGAACATGGTGCCCTTGGGTTTTTCAATGTGCCACCCCACGCGATCCAGACCATCGATGAGGACATCCCGCCGCTCCCGGTAGGTATCCACGATTTGGGTGACACAATCGTACGGGCCGTTCAGGGCGATAATGCCGGCGATTTGAATCGGCTGAAACACGCCGTAATCGAGGTAGCTTTTGATCCGCCTCAAGGCGCCGACCAGGGCCGGGTTTCCCACACAGAAGCCGATGCGCCAACCGGGCATGGAATAGCTCTTGGAGAGGCTGAAGAATTCCACCCCGATGTCTTTAGCCCCAGGCACCTGCAAAAAGCTGGGGGGCTTATACCCGTCGAAGACCAAATCCGCATAGGCAAAGTCGTGGACCACGGCAATGTCGTGCGCCTTACAGAACTCCACGATCTTTTCGAAGAAGGCGAGATCCACCACATTCGTCGTCGGGTTGTGTGGGTATGAAATGATCAGCATCTTGGGGCTCGGCCAGGTCTGTCTGGTGGCGTTCAGAAGGTCTTCGAAAAAATCCCGCTCCGGGCCGATGGGGATGCTACGAAGATCACCCCCGGCGATGATGACCGAATAGGGATGTATGGGGTACGTCGGATTCGGCGCAAACACCACATCTCCCGGACTGATGGTGGCCAGCACCAGATGGGAAAGCCCTTCCTTCGCACCGATGGTGACGATGGCTTCTTCATCGGGGTCCAGCTCGACGTCAAACCGCCGTTTGTACCAGTCACAGATGGCGTGCCGCAGTTTGGTGATGCCCATGGAGGCGGAGTATCGGTGGTTATGCCCCTTGCGAGCGGCTTCCACCAACTTCTCCACAATATGCTTCGGCGTGGGGATATCCGGATTGCCCATCCCCAGATCGATGATATCCTCTCCCCTATGCCTGGCATCCATCTTGATTTTGTTGACCGTGGCAAAGACATAGGGGGGCAGACGTCCCATTCTTGTAAATTCCTGCATAATGTTACTCCTTGGACATGACAATTAATGATTAAAACTTTGAATTATAATTTCATAGCTTCAGAAAATCAAAAGAAAATAAAAGGAGATATTCATTTTGTATATCCTTGCCTCAAGACGTGAGCATGGGAAAATTGTTTTTGACTGTCGGCCCGCTCTTGGGCATAAGAAAAGGCCGTTTGAAGAAACGGCCTTTTCTCATTACTGTGACGGTCTGATCAACGGATCGTCTTTAAAATAAAGGCAGCAGCAGAAATGCCACGGAGGTGATCACAAAGTATACCATAAATATCACCATGAGGTATCCCATGATGTCACGGAAATTCAACTTGGCCACCGCGAGCATGGCTATGGCCCAGAAGGGCTGTATCATATCGGTCATCATATCTCCCCACGCATATGCAATCACGGTTTTCCATGCCGGGACCGCCAGTTCGTGTCCGGCCGGAAGAAGGTAGGGGGCGGTCATGAGCCATTCCCCACCACCCGAGGGGACCAGGTAGTTTAGGAGGCCTCCATACCAGTAGGCGAACATCAAAAAGGTGGACGGCGCGCTGATGGCCACGAACCATCCTGTAAACACCTTTGAGAGGAGGGTGAATTTGATTAAGCCATAGATACCGGCGTAAAACGGGAACTGGAGGACAATGCCCCATACGGCCTTACCTGCCTCCTCCGTGGCCTTGAGGAAAGACCAGGGCCGCCAGTGAAACAGGATACCCAACATCAGAAAGAAAAAAATCACATTGTTCAATGTTAGCCAGTTTCCCGGCGACTTGCCCGCGAGATAGGTGTACAACGCAACCGCACCGCCTGCCACGATGATCAGGTTGAAGCCGGGCCACCAGTTCATCCAGTCAGAAGGTGTTTTGGCGGTCTCCCGTTTAGGCGGTTCATAGATTTCCAATCGGTCCATAAGCTCAGGCTCAACCACGTACGTGTTTTCCTCGGTGGGATGCATCTTCGCCATCATCCATGTGACCACCACCACCACGATGACGGTCAAGATGAGGTTAAACGGGCTGAAAATCGTACTCCCGGTCGAGATGGGACCGGTGATCCAGCCCTCTTTTGTGGCCGCTTGCACCAGGGAATTGCCGGGAGAGGCCATCATGAGGGTCGCAGAGCCGGTGAGCCCTGAATGCCAAGTACACCCCAAGCCCAGATAGGCCGATGCCACCAGAACACGGTAATCCACCTTGGGGTTTCGCCGGACGATGAACAGTGCCAGAACAGCGCTTCCGATGATCGAAAGCCCCCACGAGAGCCAAGCCGAGAGTGTGGAAAAAAGCGCCATGACAACGATGGCTTGTGCGGGTTTGTTCTGGTCGGGCAAACCGGCCAATCCGTCCAATAAGCGGCGAACGGGTGGGGAAAGCGCCAGGATATATCCGGTCATCATGATGAGACACATCTGCATGGCGAATTTGAGATATATCCAGAAGCCTTTTCCCCATGCCTCTATTCCTCCATAAAGGCGGGATCCGAAACCCATTCCTTTGTCAAACCCCCAAATCAGTGCCAGAACGTAGGCAATGATGCTGAGTATAAAAACGATGACCAGCGAATCAGGAATCCATCGCTCAGTCCAATTGGTTAATCCGGCACCCCAGTTCTGAAGAAAACCAACCTGAGACTTTTGCGTACTGTCGGCCATGACAACCTCCTTTTTTGCCTCTCACATACGGATTGGCTTGTTAAGGAAAGTAATCCTTGCGGCTGGTGGATATCCCTATAATCCTCTCTCCGCTACATTTCTATGTTCACCCCCTTTCTCCGCTGTTGATCTCCCCGGATGGAAATAAAAAAACCCCTCTTGCGGCATCCTCCGCAGCAGGGGTCTTTTGAGGGGATCTCAACATTTTCTGACCTTTAAGTACCTAACACATTTGCAATCATTTGATATCTAATAAAATTAATTATATTTAATAGAAATTAAAATGTCAAGGATAAACACAGATATCTTATCCCCAACCTCTTTACCTGGATATTTTTCAAAAATGGCCGATTTCCTTTGCCCCGCATGTATGCAGGGCTAAGCCCCCCTCGGCCTTTCCTCAATGACCCGCATCCGTTTCCATTTTCCTTTCCGATAGCGCAACCAGAAGGTCAGGCCCAACGCGCTGATGTAAGTGGTCGCCAGGACCCAGGCCGTATAAAGCCCCGCGCCCAAAATCTCGATGGCCACATACACCGGAAGAATCATCACCCCCAGCGAAAGTCCTCCCACGGTCCACATGATGAACTGGGTGTCACCCGCCCCTTTCAGTGCTCCGGAGAAGACGAGATTGAGCGCGTCAAAGAGGCAGAAAACCGCCACGAATCGCATGAGCACCACGCCGATATTCACGATCTGGGTGTACTGGATCGGGCCGCGACCGTGCCCCCTGAACAACTCCAGCAATGGTTCAGGGGTGAGCACAAAAACAGTGGCGATGACCAACATATAGGCAAAGGTGATATGAAGGGCACTGGTGGTGGCATAGACCCCTTCCTCCGGATGTCCGCCGCCCACGGCCTGGCCCACGAGTGTGGCATTGCCGATGTGAAAGCCGACCATGGGTAAAAAGGCCAACGTTTCGATGGAAAGCACAATGTTGGATGCGGCCAGTTCCAGGTCTCCGAGC
>JARRPY010000056.1:0-10667 GCA_037382425.1 Deltaproteobacteria bacterium | reverse complement strand
TCCAGGGGCTGCACCAGTCGTTGGATATCATCGTCCGTGATGAGATGTCCGGAACGGTGAATCATAATCCTCTCTACCAGATTTTCCAACTCCCGCACATTGCCGGGCCACGGGTATTGACTGAGCGCCTCGATGGCGGCCGTTGTATAGCGTGCTTCGGGTTTTTGAAGTTTCTCGGCAAAATTGGTGGTGAAACATCTGACCAGCAACGGAATGTCTCCGATGCGATCCCGGAGGGGGGGAATATTCAGGTGAACGGTGTTGACCCGATAATAAAGATCCCTGCGAAATGTATTTTCCTGTATCTTGCGAGGAAGGTCCTGGTTGGTGGCGGAAATGACCCGGAAGTCGGCGGACATCGGGGTACTCTCTCCCACCCGCTCGAAGGTTCGCTCTTCCAGCACCTGAAGAAGCTTCGCCTGGCTTTGAATGGGGAGGTCGCCGATCTCGTCGAGAAATACAGTCCCCCCATCGGCCATCTCAAACCGCCCGATTCTGCGACTGCCGGCGCCGGTAAACGAACCCTTGGCATGACCGAAGAGCTCACTCTCAATGAGCGTGGGAACGAGGGCGGCACAATTGACCTTAACAAACAGGTGATCCTTTCTAAGACTCAAATTGTGTATGTAGCGTGCAATATGATACCAGACCCACATCCCGCATGAGGTCGACCATGACACTGCTGTTATAGTAGAATTTCTGATTCAATCGATCCAGCCTTTCGAGAACATACCGCTTTTCTTTCTGGAGTTTTTCGTTGATGCCCCTCAACTGGTCGTAAGAAAGCATGTTGTCTATGGCAATGGTGATTTGAACGGACAATTCCTCTATGAAATCACACAACTCGTCCAAATTCTGGGGGCATTTTTTGAATGAAAAGTGGAGAGAGCCAAGAATCTCATCTCTGATAATAAGCGGAAACGCCAGTGTGGACCGCAATCCCTCTTTCCACATGGACTCGGCTGTGGTGAGGTCATCGGATTTGGAGAGGTCTTTGATGATGACCGGCCGTCTGGATTCGATGACCATACGGGCCACTGAGCCCTTGTGCAAAGGCCGGCTTCCTTCACACGTAATTCCATCGGGTTTAATCCCTTCAGCAGTGGCAAAGTAACTGAGGGAATTGCTTTTGCGATCATAGAGGTGGATACTGCAACGGTCATAGGGGAAGAGCTTCTTGATCTCCACGGCCAAGGCCCTGAAAAGCCCCTCACGGGTATATTCACTGAGAATGACGTTATTTATCCTCAGCAAAGACAGATACTTGGTGGATGAACTCCAAGGCATAGCTTACTCCGCACACCCCCGCCCACATTCGGAAATGGAAAAAAGGTCTTTAAAGCGCCTAACTTATAGCCGATTATCAGGGGATATGCAAGCCAAATATTGGGCGCTCGAGCCCAAAATTAGGCACAACATTTGGGCATATGAGATATCGTCGTCATATAGCTGGAAAAATTATGTGTCACTTCAACCTGTTATATATTTTCTGAAGTTTGGCATGCCTATTGCTGGAATCTAACGGCATGATCAGGCGATAGCATAATTTTGGGGGCGACATCCGGATGTAGCCCCGCCCTTACCTTAATTATGTGAAACGAAATATCCCAAGTGCGTGTACCCACGGCGGGGAAGTTAGGAAGCAGACGCCGTGAATGGTCGGCCTTTCAACGGCATTTGTCAAAACCAAAGAAGTTGAATGAAAGGTGAGGACCAGGAACCTTTTTGAGCGGGAGGGTCTCATGAAAAAGCATTTAGAGGGTGTAAGGGTTATCGACTTGACGGCTTATCTCTCGGGACCTTTTGTGAGTTTGAATCTGGCCGCCATGGGTGCCGAGGTGATTAAAGTCGAACGGCCCAAGATCGGCGACCCGTGCCGATGGAACCCACCTTTTGCCGGCCCCGATGGTGTCGGATATCGCAGTCAGAGTGACACCGACGTGTCCCTTTTATACTTAAAACGAAACCGCGGCAAAAAGAGCGTCTTCCTGAATATGCGAGATGAGAAGGGTAAAAAGATTCTCGAGCAGCTCGTGGAAAAGGGAGACATCCTTATAGAAAACTTTGCACCGGGTAGCATGAGCCGGCTGGGCTTTGATTATGAGCGACTGAAAGAGATCAATCCTCAAATCATTTATTGTTCCATTTCAGGATATGGTCAGGATGGGCCCTATAAGAACAGAACGGCCTTTGACTTGACGATCCAGGGAACCAGTGGCCTGATGGGAGTCACCGGCTTTCCCGACGGGCCGCCCACACGGTGCGGGGCATGGATTGGGGACATGATCCCTTCCATGTATGCACTGTCCGCCATTCTGGCAGCCCTCTATTCGCGGGAGAAAACGGGGAAGGGGGAAAGAATAGACATCTCCATGCAAGACTGCTGCTTTTCCATGATCATGGACGAAGCCCTTGATTTTCATCTCGATCAAGGAATTCCCATGAGAACCGGCAACAGAAATCCCAGGTTGGCGCCTTGGAACGCCTATCCCGCGAGAGATGGACATGTGATCATATGTGTGGCCAATAATGTGCAGTGGGAGGCATTTGTCGATGCCATTGGCAGGGAGGATCTAAAAGAAGATCCGCGGTTCCAAAATCAGGAAGGCCGGTTCAAAAACTCCGATGTTATCGAGCGAATTGTGCTGGACTGGCTCAAGAACCTTGGTGTTGAGGACGCACTGAAGCGCTTGCGAGAAAAACGGGTGGCCTGTGATTCTGTGAGCGAGATCCCGGAGGTTTTAAGCGATCCCCAACTGAAATCAAGGGGAATGATTCAGGAGTTGGCGCATCCCAAAAGCGGTAAAACCGGAATCAAAACAGCGGGATTCCCCGTACATTTCACCGAGGCTGGGGCGGGTCTCGATACCCCTGCCCCGTTCCCCGGCCAACATAACGAAGAGATCTACAAAGGACTTCTGGGAATTTCAGAAGCGGAAATGCTTAAGCTAAAAGACGAAGAAATCATCTGAAAGGAGGTGAAAAAATAAAGGGGGGCCAAAAGTTAAAAGGCCCAAGGTCAAGACACTGATTTTCACTTCTTACAAGGAGGGAGTCTATCATGGTGAATAAAAAGATATGGTTGCTGTCTTTCCTGGTTGTCTTGGTATTTCTTGGCGGAATGTTCTTTATTCAGTCCAACGCGTTGGCCGAAAAACCGATCCTGATTAAATTCAATTATGCGGGGCCCAAATCACCCCCCAGCATGCATCCCCTCAGCCAAGCCATCGCGTATCTTGGCAAGAAGCTGGAAGAGAATTCCAAGGGCCGATTCAAGGTGGAAATCTATTGGGGCGCTTCCCTCTATAAAGACGGGCCTCCCCAATATGCGGCACTCAAGTCCAATGTCATCCAGATGTGCGAGGTCAGCGGGGGAAGGCTGGGCGGAGAGATCCCCGAAACCTTCTTGATGGAGTTCCCGTTTGCCTTCAATGACATGCAACATGTATATCGCTTCTTGGACGGCAAGGGCAAAAAACTTTTCGATCCCCTGTATACGAAAAAGGGATACAAGCTCATGGGCTTCTGGCCCTATGGTTTTCAGAACTTTGTATGCAGCAAGGGGTTTCTTGCAAAACCCGAAGACTTCGTGGGGGTCAAGCTCAGAATCAGGCCCTCTAAGATCGTAGCCGCCCAAATGGAAGCACTGGGCGCCAGCGCACAACCCATTCCCTACATGGAAACCTACAACGCCCTTCAACTCGGAACCGTAGATGGTGCCGAATGCCCGCTCGCCGTTATCCAGGCCGTTAAATGGCACGAGACCGGTGATTACATCACCATCTCGAGACACAGCCTTCTGTTTGCCGCCATCCTGGTTAATCCCAAATTCTACAACAGTCTGTCGCCGGATCTGAAGAAGATCTTCAACGACACATTCCAAGAGGCAACGAAATTCGAGCACAAAACACAGGAAGACGTCGAATACAAGATGCCCTGGATCATGATGTCGGAGAGGCCTCAGCTTCAGTTTAAATGGCTGACCGACAAGCAACGAGAAGTCCTCAAGGAAAAAACCAAAACGGTATGGGACCAATTCGGAAAAAACATTCCGGAAAAATTCTTTGTGGCTGTTGAAGAAACCAGTAAGCCTGAATAACCGGTAACAAAAATGTTAGAAAACATCTACGTTCCGGTCGGTCTCCGATTGACCGGAACGTAGGGACAAGATGTGGCATTCTCCAACGGTTCCCCCTTGATGCGTACGTCTTGATTCAGCCGATTTTAAACAGACAACGTTCCTGCGTACATCCGGACAGAGGCGGCTTGCGCCAGAGACCAGGCCACTTTTTCATAAGGTTCAGGATCGGTTATGAGAATAGGCAATATCATCTATGTTTTTGAGAAATGGGCGGCCATCATACTTTTGGCCTTCACGGTCACCCTCAGCTTCATTCAAGTCATCTTGCGCTATTTTTTCAATGCCGGGTTTGCATGGGTTCCCGAAATTGTGGTGTTCGCCTTTATCAGCCTCACGCTTTTGGGAAGCAGCACAGGTATCAGAAACGGCGTTCATATCGGGGTGGACGTGATCGTCAAGCTCCTGCCCCCCAAATTCCAGAAATTCTCTGACATCTTCGCCAACTTTTCAGGGGCCGTACTTTATCTGTTCATGGCCTATCTGACCTATGAATTCGTATCCTATTTCAGAGAGATGGGCCAGCTTTCCATTATCACTGAAATTCCCATCTGGATCATGATCGTATATATGCCTGTGGCCTTCCTGTTCATGGCAATACACTACATAGAACTCCTATTCGAGGCCTGTCGAAAAGACAAAGAGAAAACCGTGTCATTCAAAAAGGAACACATTTAGCCCGTCCGATGATCAATGGGGCCACTGAAAAACAATATGCTCACTTTAAGGTAGCCTGATCTATGGAAAATCCGATTCTTCTCATCACATCCCTCATGGCGATCCTGTTCATTCTCATGTTTCTCGGAGTCCCCATAGCCATTGCGCTCGCCATTTCCACGACCATCAACTTGATCGTCTTCACCGACATGGATCTTCTGTTTATCGGCCAGAACGTCTATGCCGCATTGGACAGTTATGCTCTCCTCGCCGTCCCCTTCTTCATTCTGGCAAGCAATATCATGGCCCAGGGAGGCATCGCCCGGCGCCTTCTTGTCTTTGCCGAAGCCCTCACCGCAGGCGTCACAGGCGGACTCGGCATGGCCGGTGTACTGGCCTGTGCAATCTTTGCCGCCATCTCGGGATCGAGCGTCGCCACGGTTGTCTCCATCGGAACCATCGTCCTGCCGGGGATGCTGAAAGAAGGGTATGACAAGAAATTTGCCACGGCATTGATCTCCTGCTCCGGTTCCTTAGGCATACTGATCCCGCCCAGCATATTGATGATTATTTTCGGGGTCCTTGCGGACGTGTCCATCGGAAAACTGTTTGCTGCCGGGATGCTTCCCGGCATCATGTTGACGATTTTTCTTATGATTTACGTCCATTTGATTTCAAAAAAGCGGAACTATCCCAAATCTCCCTATCTGCCCATGAGGGAGCGGCTGACAAAAATCCTTCAAAACGGATCCGCCCTGATCGTACCCGTTGTCATATTGGGGGGCATTTACGGGGGTGTGGTCACCCCGACAGAGGCGGCGGTCCTGGGGTGTTTCATCGGACTCGCCATGGGGTTTTTTCTGTACAAAGAACTGAAACTCAAGGACCTCCCCGACATTTTCTTGCGCTCTGCAGAGATGTCTTCGATGATTCTGATTATCCTGGCGTTTGCCTATTCGTTTGCGTTCCTGCTGTCGTTCTTCAGGGTACCCGACATGCTCACGCAAATGATGTTTGATGCAGGCATTAATGCCTGGATGTTTCTCCTGCTTATCAATGTGATTCTCTTTTTTGCCGGGGATTTTATGGATCCCTCCTCGATCATGTTGATCTTTACGCCGCTCATTGTTTCCCTGGGCGCTGCATTGGGAATAAATCTCATTCATCTGGGCATCGTCGTCACCATGAACCTTGAAATCGGTCTGATCACGCCGCCTGTCGGGTTTAATTTATATGTCGGGAGTTCACTATCAAAGCTTTCCCTGTATGATGTCATGAAGGCAGCCGTCCCCATCATGATCATTATCGGAATTGCGCTTATCCTCATTACGTATATCCCGTGGTTGAGCCTCATTGTGCCGAAACTCATTTTCGGATCTGCCTAAAGCGGGGGACGCCGTCTCATATGATATTGGACCCATAGGTAAGCGGTATTCCGCAAGTAGAATTGACATTCAAGAGCGGGAGCGAGATGTGAATGTCGGGATATGATGCGTTTATCGGGATGTATAATCGAAGCATCCTGCCGTCCAAATATCCTATGGGCGAAGATTTATTCACCATCAAGGCGTCCGAGCCGGATTGCCGGCTCGGCAAGCAATTTCAACAAAGACACGAGGTAAGGAGATGGAGGATCGGTTTATGGATGGGATAGACCAAGATGACGTGATCCGGATAATGAACGTATTGGAAGCATCGACCTTTGATGAATTACACCTGGAAATGGGTGATCTCAAACTGGTTGTGAGCAAGAGCGGCCAAACCACAAGAGCAGGGGAACAGCGTACACCCCACCGTGTGGCATCCGCCGAAACCGAAATCGATGTAAAGACACCGATTCAGGAACGGGAGAAGGCCGTCGAGGCTTCGCAAGAACCCAATGTTGAAAGGGACGACCTCATTGCCATCAAATCGCCCATGCTGGGCACCTTCTACAGGGCGCCCAAACCGGGCGCACCCTCGTTCGTCAAGGAAAACGATGTGGTGTCCGAAGATGATTCGGTCTGCATCATTGAGGTCATGAAGCTCTTTAATACGATCAAAGCCAATGTGCGTGGGCGTATTGTCAAAATCTGTGCAGAGAACGGAAAAATGGTCGAGTACCAGCAAACCCTTTTCCTGTTGGAACCCTTAGAGGAGGACACAGCGGGCAAGAAGGATCAGGGTTCATGAGAGGCATCTCCCGCGTGCTGGTGGCCAACCGAGGCGAGATCGCCGTCCGAATCATTCGGGCATGCCAAGAACTGGGCATCGAAACCGTCGTCACGGTCTCCGAAGCGGACACCGAGAGTCTTGCGGCCAAACTGGCGGACAGAGCGGTCTGTATCGGTCCCCCGTCTCCAAGGGAGAGCTACCTGAAAGTCAATACCATCGTGACGGCTGCACTGGGAACCGGATCGGACGCCATCCACCCCGGATACGGCTTCTTGGCGGAACAGCCCCAACTGGCAGATATTTGCAAGGCCCATAATCTTATCTTTGTGGGACCAAAGGCAGAAAACATCCGGAAGATGGGAGACAAGCTCTACGCACGACAGCTGTCGGAAGAGCTGGGGATTTCCATTATTCCCGGTTCGGCACTCGTTCGTCATCTCGAGCAGGCGAAAAGGGCGGCGGAAGCGGTCGGATACCCCATACTGCTGAAAGCCTCCGCAGGCGGCGGCGGTAAGGGCATGAAAATCGTCAAGCACCCCGACGACATGAAGCAGATCTTTGACGAAGCATCTGCCGAAGCCCTGAGCGCATTCGGTGACGACAGGATCTATATGGAGCATTACATCCCGAATGCCCGTCACATAGAGGTTCAGATCATCGGAGATGGGTTTGGCAACGTCATTCATTTATATGAACGCGATTGCTCCCTCCAACGCCGCTATCAAAAAATGGTTGAAGAGGCGCCCTCCCCGGCCGTATCGCCTGAACTGAGGGACCGGATCTGCGAAGCGGCCATTCGGTTGGCCAAACACATCGGATATGAAAACGCCGGGACCGTTGAATTCATGCTGGATCAGGATGAGCAGCGGTTCTATTTTCTCGAGATGAACACACGGATTCAGGTGGAGCACCCGGTCACGGAGATGATCACCGGCACGGATTTGGTGAAGGAGCAGTTTCGTGTGGCTTCCGGCAACTCCCTGAGCTCATCCCAGGAGGACATTCATCTGAGCGGGCATGCCATCGAATGCCGGATAAACGCGGAATCACCCAGCAGGGATTTTGCGCCCTGTCCCGGAAGAATCACCGAGTGGACACCGCCCGGGGGGGAAGGCATTCGGATCGACTCACACTGTTATGACGACTACTTTGTTCCCCCCTACTATGACTCCCTGCTTGCAAAGCTCATCGTTTCCGCGGGGGACCGGCATCGGGCCATCCAAGGCATGCGACATGCACTCGATCACTTTGTTGTATCGGGAATCGATACGACCATTCCGTTTTATCGGTATATCATGACCCATCGGGAATACCTTTCCGGTGAGGTGAATACACAGTGGATAGAAAACAGGCTGCTTGAGGAGTATGAAGAACATGACGGACATTAGCATTGTGGATACGACATTGAGAGACGGCCATCAGAGTCTGTGGGCAACACGCATGAAAACCGCCCATATGATGCCCATCGCTCCCTTGATGAATGACGCCGGATTCAGGGTGGTGGAATTAATGGGGACGGTTCACTTCGACGCCTGCCTCAGGTATTTGCGGGAAAATCCGTGGGAACGAATCAGACTGATCGCCGAGGCCATGCCGAACACCCCATTGAGGGCTTTGATTCGGAGTAAATCGTTAACGAGTTTCAACATTGTGCCCGACTCCGTTATCAAGCTCTGGATCGAGCGGTGTGCCGCCAACGGGATTAAACATCTAATGATATTCGATGCCCTGCATGATTGGCGCAACCTTTCAAAATCCGTACCGGCAGCCAAGGCAGCCGGGATTGAGGTGGTCGTCCCCCTCGTATACTCTCTCAGTCCCGTCCACACAGATGCGTTTTACGCCGAGAAGACTGCTGAAATGGTCAAGACGCTCAAACCGGATTACGTGATGATTAAGGATTCCATAGGTCTCTTGACCCCGGATCGGGTCAAGACCCTGGTACCGGCCATAAAACGGGAAATCGGGGATCTGCCCCTTGAGATGCATTCTCACTGTACCACGGGATTGGCCCCCCTGTGCTGTCTTGATTCGGTGGAGTTGGGCGTGGAGATCATCGACACCTGTGTTTCGCCCCTGGCCAACGGTCCATCCCATCCGTCAACTGAAAATATGATCATGAACCTCCGAAGACTGGGGCACACCCCCGAAGTGGAGGCTGAATTGGTGGAGAAGATCGCAGCGCACTTCAGATATATTGCCAAGCGGGAGAATAAACCCATGGGGGCCCCGGTGGAGTACAATGCATTCCAATATGTTCACCAAGTGCCCGGGGGAATGATTTCCAACCTTGAATTCATGCTCTCGGAAAGAAACATGAGTCACCGGCTGGAGGAGGTGTTGGAAGAAGTCAGTGTGATCCGTGAGGAATGGGGCTATCCGGTGATGATCACCCCCTTTTCCCAACTCGTGGGGACCCAGGCGGTCTTAAATGTGCTCTTGGGGGAGCGATACAAGGTGGCTACAGCGGAGGGGATCCGGTACGTGCTGGGACATTACGGCCAAACACCGGCGCCCGTCGATCCGAATGTGTTGGACAAGATCACCAACCTCCCCGAAGCGAAAGATCTTCTGAACTGGGAGCAACCCCAGCCTTCAATAGCGGATTTGCGCAAAGAGATCGGGCGTCCGGGCATATCGGATGATGAACTGTTGCTGAGGTTCCTGTTCCCCGAGGAACACGTGGAAGCCACCATCTCCGCAGGGCCTATCCAAACGGCGTATCCCAGGGGCGATAAACCGGTGGTCGCATTAATAGAGGAATTGGCCAAGCAGAAGCATGCCCACCATATTGCCGTTCAAAAGCGGGATTTTTCCCTGACCCTTCGAAGACATTAGAACGAGGAAATTGGGAAAGGGGTATACCATTACGCATCCGGAGGCATATGGAGCGCTTGAAAATGAGGAAGGATGAGATATCTGCTCCCAAGTACAGAAAAGATGAATTCCAATGGATAAGCTGATCCCCTTAAGCCATCTATGGTTCCTATTATTTTTTGTCGTCCTTTCTGGAAATATTATTCAGGGGATGACGGGGTTTGGTGCGGGTCTCGTTTCCGGACCGATACTTGCTATTTTCTTGGCGCCTAAATTGGTGATCGTCATACTTCTGGTGACGGGCATAAGCAATCTGATTCTCGTGGCGTATCACTCGAGAAAAGGGGTTGACCTGAGACGGCTCCGGCCACTGGTTTTATTGGCTGTCATCGGAATCCCTTTTGGTTCCTATCTGTTGATGGTCGTGTCCCCGTCAGTAGCCCGGGCATTGATCGCCATCGTCTCCATAGGGTTTTCGACATTCCTTCTTCTAGGCTATTCCAGACGGCTTGAAAGAGAGTTCATGGCTTCATGCGGGTTCGGGTTTATCAGTGGCATTCTAACCGCCAGTGTCGGAATGGGCGGTCCTCCGATCATTATTTTTCTGGCCAATCAAGAATGGCCCAAGGAGGTCTTCAGAGCCACGGTGGCCTTTCTTTTTCTTATTACCGGCACCTTAAGCCTTTTTTCTCATATTCTCACGGGGGTCACAACCGGTGATCGAATGATCATCGGGTTATCTCTGATCCCCGCAAGCATTATCGGCTTTTATCTGGGGGATGCGCTCTTCGAAAAAGTAAGCCATAAACTTTTCATAAATGTGGCGCTTATTCTGATACTCATCAGCGGCATAACGGCTCTGGCAACGAGTCTTGCCAAGATTTGAAACAGATAAAAGAAC
>JARRPY010000055.1:0-25519 GCA_037382425.1 Deltaproteobacteria bacterium | reverse complement strand
TTGTAACATCGTCAAACGGAAATCATCACCCCACCTACCGCCGGTTGTCAAAAACTCATCCGACCTTCACCCTTTCTTCATCTTGACCTGATAAAAGCAATCCAGTTAATGACCTTTGGCCTCTACGGAGGGGAATAAGGAGGTAGTTCCATGAATGTTCCGGAAATTTCAGTGGTCATTCCGGTTTATAATGAAAGGGACAACCTTCCCCAACTGCTCCACCGGTCTCTTTCCGCTTTAAGGAAGACCGAACGTCGTTTTGAAATCGTTTTAGTGGATGACGGCAGCACAGACGGGTCCCCTGAGTGGATCGGTAGAGCGACCGACCGCCATGCCGAGGTGGTCGGCGTCATCTTGAACCGCAATTACGGTCAACACGCGGCAATATTTGCTGGCCTGGAGCAGAGCAGGGGGGAGATGATGGTCACGCTGGATGCCGATCTTCAAAACCCGCCGGAGGAGATCCCCAATCTAATTCGTGAAATGGACCGCGGTGTTGACGTGGTGGGCACCGTCCGTCAAAACCGGCAGGACACACTTTTTCGCCGGCTTGCATCCGCCCTGGTCAACCGAATGGTCCGCCGGGCCACCGGGGTGATGATGCACGATTACGGGTGCATGCTCAGGGCATACCGACGCCCGGTGGTGGACGCCATGCTCCAGTGCAGGGAGAATTCCACCTTCATCCCGATTCTGGCCAACAGTTTTGCCGGAAGCACGGTCGAAATTCCCGTCATGCATGCCTCGCGTGAAAATGGGGATTCCAAGTATAACCTGCTTAAACTGATTTCTCTCCATTTCGACCTGGTTACCGCCATGACCACCTTTCCCCTGCGCCTCCTTTCCATGATCGGCGCAATCATCTGCGCGTGCAGTGTGGGTTTCGGACTCCTGCTCATGGTGCTTCGATTCGTCTATGGTGCGGCGTGGGCCGCGGAAGGCGTATTCACGCTTTTTGCCGTTCTCTTCGCCTTTATCGGCGCACAATTTGTGGGCCTCGGCCTTTTGGGAGAATACATCGGTCGCATCTATCAGGACGGCCGGGGCAGGCCCCGGTATTTTGTCCAGGAGGTCCGTGGCCAAGCATTTCGACGGCCACGGAAGCATTTGCTTTCAGACGGTTATTCCGGCACAGAGACATGCACGGGCATTAGGCCTTTTACTGAGGCGCCTTGCACTGCTCAGGAAATAGCCGATCATCTCCTGATTTACGATGAAGATGACTTCTCTCTGCCGACCCTCCAGGCCACCTTGCTCAAGGTAAGAAAACCTGCCGGTTTGCTCCCCATCTGTGCCTCATGTAAACGGATCCGCGATGAACAGGGGAAATGAGCGGAAATGGAAAGTCGTCATCGGATTTGTAGACAAGGGGTAAAATGAAAAACGGATTTGGATGGTTGCAGGCCATGACCGTCAGGAGGCGATACGCCGCCCTGCTGCTCATCTTCTTCTTGCTGGCTTATCTCCTGCCATTAGGGGTCCGGGATCTCCTGGCTCCGGACGAAACCCGTTATGCCGAGATCCCCCGTGAGATGATTGCCGGGGGCGACTGGGTGACGCCCCACCTCAATGGGCTCAGGTATTTTGAAAAGCCGGTCCTCGGGTACTGGGTGAATGCGGGCGCTCTGCTTCTTTTGGGGGAAACCAACTTTGCCGTGCGTTTGCCCTCGGCCGTGGCGGTGGCCCTGACGGCCCTGTTGATCATGGCGCTGATCGGACGAGTAAACCGGAGCGAGGACACCGAAGCGGATCTTTCCCCCATCCTGGCGGGGCTCATCTTCATATCCTCCCTCGAAGTGGCGGCCGTGGGGAATATCGCCGTGCTCGACAGCCTGTTCGCCTTCTTCCTCACCGCCTCCATGACCGCCTTCTTCTTTGCCTCGGAAAGGCCGGCGGGATCCTGGGGAGAAAAATGGTTCCTCATCCTCTCGGGCATCGCCTGCGGTCTGGCATTCCTGACCAAGGGGTTTCTTGCCTTTGCCCTGCCGGTATTGGTTCTGGTCTCCTATCTCGTGTGGCAGCGACGTTTTTCTGACCTGTTTCGCATGAGCTGGCTGCCGCTCATCACCGCCCTCTTGGTGACGTAACATATCCGGAGATTCCTCGCAGACACGGCCCAGCACAAGGCCTCGTTCTGGTTCTTTTTCATGGCCGCCCCGGGCCTGTTCATGCCCTGGACCTTCCTGATACCCGCGGCCGGGCACGGGATCTGGATGGAATTTCGGGACCAGGGCCCGAGAGGCCGGCTGATTCGGTTTGCCGTCTGCTGGCTGGTCCTGCCGTTTCTCTTTTTCTCGATTTCCAAAGGGAAGCTGGTCACCTATATTCTTCCCTGTTTCCCCCCGTTCGCCGTGCTCATGGCATGGGGGCTTTCCCGCATCCTGGATGCTGGAAAAAGAAGGGCCTTCCAATGGGGTGCGGCAGCGACCGGCACGCTGATGGGGCTGATCCTTCCGGCCCTTATCTATGTACAGGTGGTCGGTTACCATGGGATTCACCTCTACAGCCGTCCGCTTAAGGCCGTCATGGCAGGGGCCGGGATCGTTTTTATGGTTTGCTTTTGTTTCCGGGCCATGTACACTCAAAACAAAAGAAGCAAAATCCTCGGGATCGGCCTGGCACCGCTTTTGTTGTTCTTTGCCGCCCACTTTTGCATCCCCGGTATGATTCTTCAAAAAAACGACCCCGGACGGCTCTTAGAGAATAATCGAAACCGGATACGCCCCGATGCCGTGGTGATTTCGAGTGAAGATGCGGTGAGTGCGGTCTGCTGGAACCTGAAACGGGATGTGATCTATTTACTGAAATCGGCAGGGGAACTGAATTACGGCCTTACGTACCAGGATGCGATGGAAAGGCTTCTCGACTTGGGTGCGGCCGCCTCTCTGATCGATCGAAACGAGGGCAAGGCCGTGGTCATTTCCAAGACAAAGGAAATACATGATTTGCATCATGTCCTACCCGTTCCCGCCTATAAAGAGGACAGCGGCCCTGCCGGATTTGTGTTGTGGTGCTATTGAGGCCCGAGGGAGAACCGGCTGGAGGTTCACGCATGAGAATCCTGATTGTTGATGACGAACGTGCACTGGTGGAGCAGTTGCAGAATGCCTTGGAACACCAGCGGTATCTCGTGGAAACGGCCGCAGACGGGGAGGAAGCCCTGGACAGATTGTTCGACACGCCCTTCGATGCCGTTATCTTGGACATCATGATGCCGAGGGTCGATGGATGGTGTGTCCTGGAAGAGGCCCGAAACGGAGGTGTCGATACCCCGGTACTCATGCTCACGGCCAAGGGCGATGTGGAAGACCGGGTGAAAGGGTTGGATCTGGGGGCCGATGACTACCTGGCCAAACCCTTTTCCATGGACGAGTTGCTGGCCCGTCTCCGGGCCCTTCTGAGACGCTCCGGAAGCTCCGGAGAGACCGTTCTGCAGGTAGAAGATGTCGCCCTGGATACGGTCTCCCGCAAGGTGACCAAAGGGGGAGACCCGGTGGAGTTGACGCCCAGGGAGTTTTCCATCCTCGAGTTCCTCCTGTATAACAAAAACCGGGCCGTGTCGCGCTTCAGCCTGGCCGAACACGTGTGGGGAGACGACTTCGACCCATTCAGCATGTCCAATTTCATGGATGTGCATATCAAAAATCTCCGTCACAAAATCGGCGATTCGGGACAAGGCCGGATCATCCGAACCCTCCGCGGGGTGGGCTATATCGTCCAGGACAGCAGCGACACATGACGGTCAAGACCCGCATTACCCTCCTCATTACCGGGGCCGGCTTAATTGCCAGCTTGTTGTTTTCGGTTGTGGTGTTTTTTGAATTCGTGGAGCAGCCCTTCGAACTCCTGGACACCGTGCTGAAGGAGGAAGCATACCAAACGGTATGGCGGGTCGTTGAAGCCGAGGGGAAAGGGAGGCCTGCCATTCCTGTGGATCACGCCATGGCCGCCTACTGGGTTCGGATTCATGAAGAGGGGACTGATCGCCCGCTGTATCAGTCCCCTTTGGCAAAATCCATACGGCTTGCTCCGGTAAAGCCGGATTCCAGCGCAATTCTCAGCGTTCCGATTCCTCCCGGACAGGACAACAGGGTCATCACCCTACGGGTTAAAACCTTTCGATTTGACCTAAAAGGCAAAACCTTTGTCGTGCAGATCGCCCGGACCATGGAGAAACTGGAAGAAGAAATCCGGGACCTAGTGATGGGCATTGTCTTTGGGCTCGTCCTCTCCACTTTGGCCCTCATCGCCATCAGTCGTTTCGTGGCCGGCAGGATTCTCCGGCCCATCGGCGCCATGAAGGACCTGGCTCAGGATATCAGCGAAAAGAATCTGGATCAGCGGATACCCGTTGGCAAGGCACGGGATGAATTCAGCCAACTGGCCAAGACCATCAACCACATGCTGGACCGGTTGCAGTATTCCTTTGCCCGCCAGAGAGATTTCCTGTTCGACACCTCCCATGAATTGAAAACACCGCTCACCAGCATCCGCCTGGCCGTGGATGAGATCCGCACCCGCGATCGGGGGAATCTGCCGCCTTTTGCAGAGGAAAACCTGGCCCGACTCAACCATCAGGTATGGCGCATGGAGCGACTGGTCAAGGACCTGTTGAATCTGTCGTCCCTTGAAACCCTTCCCCGCATCGATCCGGGTCCGGTTTACATCACCCGTATGCTGACCTCCCTGGCCGAGGAATACCAATTCCTGGCCGAGGCTCACCAGATCAGCATTCGCACCCGTCTTCCCGAGGGGCTCGTCATACAGGGAGATAGAGAAAAACTCAACCGCGCGTTTTCCAATATCCTGGATAATGCCCTCAAGTATAATGTGGATGGGGGATGGATTGATGTGGAAAGCCTGGAATCGGACGGAGACCTTGTGATCAGAGTGACGAACTCAGGTCCCGGACTTGCTGAGGAGGACATCCCCAGGGCCTTTGATCAGTTCTTTCGGGTGGAAAAATCCCGTTCCGAGGTCCACGGCGGGTCAGGGCTGGGACTGGCGATCGTCAAGCGAATCGTGGCCCTTCACCATGGAGAGGTTGCACTTGAGAGCGAACAGGGGGCATGGACCCGCATCACGATCCGTCTGCCTGGGCCCCCGGAAACGGCCGCCCCATGAGTAATATGAGGGTCAGCCTATCGGAGTGGAAGCGGGCGGTTCAGGGAAACGTCTGGGTCTTTGGACTGGTCAGCTTCCTCACGGATCTCTCAACCGAGATGATCTATCCGCTGCTGCCCGCTTTTTTCAGCGGGTTGGTGCCCACAGCGACCGTGGCCGTCTACATCGGTCTCATGGAAAGTCTGGCCGAAAGCACGGCCAGCCTGCTCAAATTTTTCGCCGGCCGCATGAGCGACCGCCTCCCTCGGCGCAAGCCCCTGGCACTCCTGGGCTATGCCATCTCCAGCGGGGTCAGGCCCTTTACCGGTCTGGCAGCCTCGGGCTGGCAGGTGGCGGCCGTGCGTCTGTGCGACCGCATCGGCAAGGGGCTTCGCACCGCACCCCGGGATGCCCTTTTGAGTGAATCCGTATCGCCATTGGTCATGGGGCGTGCATTCAGCTTTCACCGGATGATGGACCATGCCGGCGCAGTGACCGGTCCCCTGGTCGCCGCCGCCCTCCTGTACCTCATGCTGGGATCGGCCACCCTGTGGCAACGAGGACAGACGGTGACCGACCCGGGGGAAATGGCTGCCCTGCGCTGGCTCTTTGCGCTGACACTCATCCCGGGTATTGCCGCCACCCTGCTGTTGTGGAGAGGGGTTCGGGAAACGCCGCGGACCGTTAAAACCGGGCATGCGGACAGAAGTTCTTTTTTAGCCCGTCGGCCAAAGCTGCCGCCCCGATTTTTTCTCGCCCTTTCGGCCATCACCCTGTTCACCCTGGGGAACAGCTCTGATTTATTCCTGATTTTCTATGCCCAAACGCGATTCGGCCTCGGGATAGGCTGGCTCATCAACCTGTGGGTGCTGCTTCACCTTTCCAAAATCGCCTTCAGCCTCCCCGGGGGATGGCTCGCGGACCGCGCGGGTCGCAGGGCCGCCATGGTCGCGGGGTGGTCTATTTACACCGGCGTGTACGTGGCCATGCCGTTTGCATCGGATATCCGGTCGGTCTGTGTGCTGCTGACGGTCTACGGCGCCTATTACGGGATGACCGAAGGGGCGGAACGGGCCCTGGTGGCCGATTTTGCAGCGACCCGGGACCGCGGCGCCGCCTATGGATGGTATCATGGGGCCGTGGGTCTCGCCACCCTGCCCGCGAGTCTGATATTCGGTGTTTTCTGGGCCAGGCTCGGTCCGAAAACCGCCTTCTTTATCGGCGCCTCGTTGGCGGCCGGGGCATTGCTCCTGCTGGTGTTATGTATCCGGGCCGCTGTGCCTCATGCCGAGAGTTAGGGTCTTGAGAAAGGAAATTGGGTAATGGCATTAAGAGAAGAATTATCCGTTTTTTGAAAAAGAAAACAAAGATATTGGAAGTTCCGGGAAGATAGGAGTTAGGCTAATTTAATACCGGTTTTTCTCTGCGTCTCTGCGCCTCAGCGCGAAAACAGAATTTTTACGACACGATCAAGAATGCACTACGAAGGCCCCATATACCGCCCGCCCAGCGAAGCGGACAGCCTGCTCATACAGGCCACGGTGGGGTGTCCTCATAACAAGTGTGCCTTCTGCATGGTCTATAAAAAGGGACCGCCGTACAGGGTCCGTCCCGTCCATGACATCAAAAAGGACCTGGAGGAGGCAAGGGAACATTACGGTCCCGGGATTAGGACCCTCTTTTTCCCGGCGGGGAATACCATTGCCATGCCCACGGAGGATCTGGCGGCCATCTGCACCCATGCACGCAGCCTGTTTCCCCGTCTTCAAAGAATTACCGTGTATGGATCATCATCCTACATCCACAAAAAAGGCCTGGAGGATCTCATCCGATTGAGGGAGGCGGGTCTCACCCGCATCCACGTGGGGCTGGAGAGCGGGGATGACATCGTGCTTGAGCGGGTAAAAAAGGGAACCGATTCGAGGGAGCAGATTGAGGCCGGACAATGGGTGATGCGGGCAGGCATCGAACTGAGTGAATATGTGATGATCGGTATCGGTGGAAGGGAAAGGAGCCATGCCCATGCCCTGAATACCGCAAAGGTCCTCAACGCCATCAATCCACACTTTGTGCGCATCCGGACCTTTCTCCCCAAGATCAACACGCTTCTGCTTCACCAGATCCAAAAAGGCCGCTTTCGGGTCCTCTCTCCCCATGAGGCCCTCAGAGAAACGGGGGAACTCATCCGGAACCTGCACGTGAGCGCACGTATCACCAGCGACCATTACACCAATTATGTGGATGTTCATGGAGAACTGCCCGCCGACAGGAAGCGAATGCTCGAAACCATCGCACGTGCGCTTAACCTAGACGAGGGACATTTCAGACCGGTGTATGTGGGCACTCAATGAGGTTTTTTCGAACGCCTCACAGGGATAGAAGGCTTCCGGGACGGCGCAGCCAGCTTCAGGCTTTCTCCAGGATATCTCCGCTGCCGTTCAGGATAAAGACCCTGAAGCCGTGCTCGCCGGCCCTGGGGGCCAGTTCCTCATATTCGATGGCCTGGACTTCATATTTCTTGTCCGCCTTTTTGGAAAGAAAGCCCAGGCCCTGGAGGGCCTCCTCCTTTTCCATGAAAGCCGGAATAAAGGACACCTCCTCCTTCTCATCGTATTGGCCCAGGAACTGTTCATCCCCGCCCGGGTCCTGAACGATGACCCAAACCCACGGATTGCCTTCCAATCGCTTACTCATCCCGATCCCCCTTTCTTTTCCCCCTAAAACGACGCCGCATAAAGGGCCTAATTTCTTGGTCCTCGAAGGCCGCATCTATCTCTCCGGGAATACTTGTTTTCCTCCGCCTCTTATGGCGAATGAGGTATCCGATATCCTCCAATATGGCATAATAGGCGGGAACCATGGACAAAATGAGCATGGTTCCGAATCCAAGGCCCCACATGATGGCCGTGGCCAGGGGGGCCCAAAAGATGGACTTGCCGCCGATCCCGAAGGCCATGGGGGCCAGACCGAATATGGTGGTCAGCGAGGTGAGCATGATGGGTCGCATGCGCACATGGCACCCCCTTACGATGGCCAGATACATCTCTTTGGGATGTTCTTTTCGGTAACGATTGATAAAATCGATCAAGACCAGGGAATCGTTGACCACGATGCCGGCAAGGGTCAAGAGACCGATGAGCGTGACGAATGTGAGCGGGTTGTTGCTGACCAGGAGGCCGACCATCACCCCCAGGATGACGAAAGGGATGGTAATCATGATAATGAAAGGCTGCGTAAAGGAGTTGAACTGCAGGGAGAGGATGAAGAATATAAAAGACAGGGCCATGACGGCGGCATACCCAAGTTCCCTCAATGACGTGTTGGTCTCTTCCTGGAGCCCGCCGGCTATGAGCCGGGCCCCGGGGAAATCTTCCCTGATTCGATGGAAATAATCACCGGCAATCTGATTGGCCCTCACCGCCGTCATCTTTCCGCCCTTCAGATTGGACAGAAATCCGGAAAGTCCTTTCCCATCCTTCTGCACTTCTCTGATATTGGCGGTGATTCGCACCGTCTCTCGCCCGTTGTAGTGGTAAATGTTGTGAAATCCCGGGACCAGTCGTATGGTCGCCAGTTCCTTCAGCGGCACCTGCCCCTTCCCCGGGACCATGACTTTGAGATTCACCAGATCGTCAAAATCGTGCCGGTATTGGGGAAGGTATTTGAGCTTAATCTTCTGCTCATCATCTCCCTGGTTGTAGGTAGCGACTTCGAGTCCGTGAAAGGCCGCCTGCACCGCCAGGACCAAATGGGACTGATCAAGGCCCAGTTTCCTCGCCTTGGCCTCATCCACGGTAATTTCCATAAACTGCTTTTCCCGGGAAAAATCATCCTGGATGTCCACGATGCCCTGGTGCCGCGCCAACTCCTCTCGGATCAGACGGGAAATCTTGGCAGACGTCTCCCAGCTCGGCGACTGGATTTTCAGGTCCACATCCGCGCCCACCGGCGGCCCCTCAATGAGCCGCTCCAGCACAAAAGCAGTGGCCCCACGGGAGGTAAGCAGATCCGCCACATCGTCCCTGACCCGGTCCATGAGTTCCACTACACTGTGGGTTCTTTGTTCTTCCGACTTGAGGATAACCATCAGAAGCCCGAAGTGCTTGCCGTATACGGGTTCATAGTTGACCTCCTTCATCCCGGCCACTGCGATGGGGGCCTCCAACTCGTCGCCGATCTTCTCTTTCATCAGATCGGACAGGGCCATCAACGTATTTTGGCTCCGCTCGAGCGTGGCGCCGGCAGGGAGGTCAAAATAGATGTTAAACCGAGGAAAGACATCGCTCTTGGGAAACATGATGAAATCGGTCTGAAAATAGAGGAATAGGGCCAGCACGGTTGACAGGACAATCACCAGCACGGACAGATACCGGTGTCTCAGAATCATCCTCAGATAGGGATAATAGAGTTTTCGAACTCCCTTGAAGATGTCGAATCGCTTCTCTTTGATCCGCTCAATGGCCCGCTTGGGGGTCAGTTCGGTCACGTGGGACGGCATCATGAAAAAGACCTCGAACAGGGAGGCCGTGAGCGCGAAGATCACCACCAGGGGAAGGGCGGACATGTATCGCCCGATCACGCCTCCCACCACAATTAGAATGGGTAAAAAGGCCGCCATGGTCGTCGACACCGACGCCAGCACCGGGGCCACCACCTCACGGGATCCCTCGAGGGCACCCTGGACGAGCGGGCGCCCCTTTTCAAGGTAGCGAAAAATATTTTCCAGTACCACAATGGCGTCGTCCACCACGATGCCCAGTACCAGAATAAGCGCGAACAGGGTGAGCGCGTTGATGGACAGCCCGGTCGCCTTCATCAGGATGAAGGTAAGCAAAAACGCCACGGGAATGCCCACGGAGGCAAACAGGGCGTTTCTGAGCCCGATGGAAACCCAGAGGATGAGGAACACACAGAAAACCCCCAGGAGCGCATTGGTCTGGAGCTGTGAGATCCGCTTCTTGATCTCCCTGGACTGATCAAAATAAAGCGTGGTCTTGAGTCCGGGATACTGACCGGGGATGTCCTTCAGCAAGGCCTTGACGTCGTCCACGATCTGGATCATGTTGACCTTTTTCTTCCGTTTGACGGCCAGCACCAGGGCATTTTTCTTGTCGATGAAGGTCAGGGTCCTGGGCTTTTCCAGCGTGGGGGTAATCCGTGCGATATCCCGCACGTACACCGTACTTCCATTGACGCTCCGAATGGCCACGTCTCCCAGCTCCCGGGGATCTCTCGGCTCTCCCACCATCCGAATGGCCGTCTCGTGCTCTCCCATCTCGATGGTCCCGCCGGGGATATTCCGTACCCGTGCGGAGAGGGCCTGAGCCACTTCCGGCACAGAGATACCGTAGGCGGACATCCGGTCGGGGTTCAGTTCCACCCAGATTTCATTTTCCCTTTCCCCCACGATTTGGACCTCTGCCACGCCATCGATCTCCTCGAAGGTGTCACTGATCTCTTCGGCAATATCCTGGAGTTGCATAATGGGAATGTTTCCGGACAGGCCCACCATACAGACCGGAAAAATGGCCACGTCGATTTCGATCACCCGGGGCACCTTGGCCTCCTTGGGGAGATCGTCCACCCGGTCAACCGCGTTTCGGACCTCTTGCATGGCCTGGTCGATGTCGTATTCAGATAGATCGGTATTGAAGTAGATATGAATCTTGGAGGTGCTCTCGTAGGAGTTTGACTCAAACCGCCGGATCTCGGATATCCCTTCCAGTTCATCCTCGATCTTCTGGGTGACCAGTTTTTCCATCTCCTCCGGAGAAAACCCCTCGCAGATGGTAAACACCAGTCCCTCCCCCACCGTAATATCCGGATCCAGAAACCGGGGCATGGATCGGTAGGCATAGATCCCGAAGATGATGATGAGGATCAACGCCATTCGAACGACGATGGGTCGGGATATGCCGAAGCGGGTGATAAACATGGACGCTGGGCTCAATCTCTAAAGCTTGGAATCGACGGGCGGACAAACGAACGGTTCATGGGATCCTGGCTCCTGGTTGCTGGTTTTCGGATTTACTGAAACCCGGCAACTGAGAAGTGACACACTGACCTTCAATGAAACGAATGGGGTCGTGTTCTGTCATGTCTATGATGTCGTAAAGAGGACGTCATTCCGGGCTTGACCCGGAATCCAGGCGCTCTTTCCGCGCCCCGGATTGGAAGGCCAGGGTGACGGTCTTTGGGACTGCCGCGAGTCAATCGTACGTCTGGAACGTGTCTCCTCGGCTCGGTAAAACCCCTTCGGGCCCTCCACCAGAGGTGGAGGTATGGCACAGCTAAGGTTTCATGACCTCGACCGCATCGCCGTCGTTTAGCCCGGATGGATTGATAATCACCCTGCTGACGCCTTCCAGGCCCTCCACGATTTCCACCCGTTGATCATAGTAGTTCCCGAGCTTTACAGGCTTGAAGCGTGCCGTCCCGTCGTCAGGGACGTATACCCCGATCTTCCCGTCCTGCTCGGCCAACCACGCGGAAGGGACCCGGACGTGTTGATCCCTTCCGACCACCGGGAGCATGACTCTCACGGTCATGCCGTCGGCCATTTTTTCATCCGGACGTTCTACCAGAAATTCCACCGGAAATGCGCGTGTGGCCGTATCCCCCGTAGGGGAACGAAACAAGAGCCTTGCGGTGTATTGCTCCCGGGGAATGGCATCCACCGTGAATGTGTATGACTGATCCGGATTCAGGAGATAAATGTCTTTCTCACCGATGGACAGGGTGATCTTCATCCGTTTCAAATCGACCACCTCCGTGATGATCGCCCCGGCGGGAATCACCTCGCCCGCTTCCACGTGCCGATAGGCCACAATACCCGCTATGGGCGAATGCACTCTCGACTTTTTCAATCGGTCCCTGGCCAGGGCCAAGGACGCTTCGGCCTCTTTGAGTCCGGCGACCGCGGCGTTGATGTCTTCTTTTCGCGGTCCCTCCAATGAGAGGACCAGCTGCTGTTTGGCAGAATCCAGCCTTGCGCGGGATGTTGAGAGCTGTCTCAGGGAGGTGTCATACTGACTGTTGGAAACGGCGCCGATTTTGTGGAGCGTGCTTACCCGCTCATGGTTTTTCTCCGCCTCGGACAGGGCGGCTTTTGCCTCCTCCACCCGCGCCCGAGCACAAAAGTTGGCCTTTTTTAACATGATCGCCCTTTTCAAAAGAGAGGTTTTCGATGGTCCCGCCCAGTTCAGTGGAGACCCTCACCTTACGATCAGCGATCAACGTACCCACATATTGGATGTCATCGGCCGGCACCGAAGCCCCTATGGGGCGCGTTTTGACCTGCTTGATCTTCTTGGGTGAGGCCTTTTTATCTACGCCGCTGGAGTCCACGTCTCCGCAGGCGGGTAACATCATCGCGAGGACCCAGATCAACGCCCAGATTGTCCGATGCTTCAGCTTCATCTTGAATGCGTTCATCCGACCCTTATCCTATGCCCGCTCCAGCCGCTTTAAGTGGACCTGAAGGGCCATGAGGGCCGCCGGCGTCACGCCCGATATGCGGGACGCCTGTCCCATGGAAATCGGTTTGACCCGGTCCAGTTTTTCCCTGACCTCCGTGCTCAGTCCGTGAACCGTCGCATAATCCATGTGACGGGGCAATTGAACCGCCTCCATCTTGGCCATCTTTTCCACCTGGCGTTCTTGACGGAAAAAACATCGTTTCGTTTCAGCAATTGGGACAGGGACGTCACATTTCGTACGGGGGCCGTCCCCAAGGACGCCAACACCTCGAGCGTATTCGGGGTGGGCCGCACCCGGCATTCTGTTAACCGGGCAATAAGGGACTCCACCTGCCGTCGTTTATCCACAAAGGCGTCGTATACCTCACGGGACACCAGACCCAGTTCATACCCCCGATCCCTCAACCTGAAATCCGCATTGTCCTCCCTCAAGAGGAGCCGGTATTCGGCCCGTGAGGTAAACATCCGGTAAGGCTCTTTGGTCCCTTTGGTAATCAGATCGTCAATGAGGACCCCCATATAGGCTTCTGCTCTGGACAGGATAAGCGGGTCCTCTCCGCGAACCTTCAACACGGCATTGATTCCGGCCACGAGCCCCTGGGCCGCCGCCTCTTCATAGCCGGAGGTCCCATTGATCTGTCCGGCCAGGAAGAGTCCTTCCACTTGCTTGGTCTCCAGGTTGGGGTTCAGCTGAAGCGGATCAATGTAATCATATTCAATGGCATATCCCGGTCGGATGATCTCCGCTCCTTCCAGTCCCGGGATGGAACGGATCATGGCGATCTGAATATCGATGGGGAGGCTGGTGGCCAGACCGTTGGGATACACCTCATGGCTCTCCAGACCCTCCGGTTCCAGGAAGATTTGGTGCCGCTCTTTGTCGACGAAGCGAAACACCTTGTCCTCTATGGAAGGGCAGTACCGGGCGCCGATCCCCTGGATCACCCCACTGAAAAGCGGGGAACGGTCCAGGCCGCTATGGATAATGTCAGTTCCTTAAATGAAATGGACTTCTTGTTGAGCCTGGGCGTGGTGCCCGTCTTGAGCCGCCCCATATCAAAGCCCAGCTCCACCAACTGTTCGGGCAACTTCACCGACGGCGGATCCCCCATACGGCCCGCAGGAAACCGGTCCAACCCCACATGAATCAGGCCTCGCATAAAGGTTCCGCTCGTGAGAATCACCGTCTTGGCTTTGAATCGCTCATGGATCTGTGTCTCGACCCCGCAGACCTGTCCGTCGCGTATCAGAAGACTGTCGGCCATGGCCTGACGCATATCGAGATTGGGCGTGGACTCAACCACGGCGGTCATTCGCTTTCGGTACAGATCCCGGTCGTTCTGCGACCTGGACCCTTGGACGGCAAGTCCTTTGCGGGTATTGAGCCGTCTGAACTGGATGCCCGTCTCATCGGCATTTCGGGCCATCTCCCCGCCCAACGCATCGATCTCTTTCACGAGATGCCCCTTTGCCAGGCCTCCGATGGCCGGATTACAGCTCATGGCGGCCACATGGTCCGCGTTGATGGTCAGCAGGAGTGTCGGATGTCCCATTCTAGCAGCAGCCAGGGCCGCCTCGCATCCGGCGTGGCCGGCCCCAATCACGATGACATCGTAGGTCTTGTCATATTCGGTGGCCATAACAACTCAACACACCTTGGAATCCCACCCCACCTAAATCGTCACGACTGGAGGAGTAAGGGTTGTGAGACGTTTGACAAATGATCGGTCCTGATTAAGAGGGGCGATTTTCAGCGGTCTCACCATATTCACCTTTTGCACGAATTTCAATACCAAAGGTCGAAATACCCCACAAAAAAAGCGCGAAATATCGCGCTTTTAAGGTAGCCCCGCCTGAAATCCGGATCCCTTCATCAATACCCACGTCCGGAGACATGAGCCGTTACAGGGAGCTTATGAAGGGTAGTTTACCACAATGGTCTCATCCCGGCCCGGACCCACAGAGACGACGGATACCGGTACACCGGTGGTCTCTTCAATGAACTGGATGTACCTCAACGCCTCCTTTGGGAGTTGATCCATGGTTCTGGCCCGGGAGATATCCGCGTCCCAGCCCGGCACTTCCGCATAGACGGGCGTACACAAAGCGGTTTTCTTAAGACTGGCCGGCCGCTGATCAATCCGCGCACCATCCAGTTCATATCCCACGCAAACCTTGAGGGTTTCAATCCCCGTCAGGATATCCAGCTTGGTGATGGCCAGGCTGTCCAGTCCATTGAGTCGGGCCGAATCCCGCACCACCACGAGGTCAAGCCACCCGCAACGCCTACGCCGCCCGGTGGTGGCACCGAACTCCTTTCCCTTTTCCTGAATTCGGTTGCCGACCTCATCTTCGAGTTCCGTCAGAAAAGGGCCTGCCCCCACCCGTGTGGTGTAGGCCTTCACAATCCCCACCACATGGTCGATGCGCGTGGGTCCGATGCCGGCGCCCGCACATGCATTACCCGCCACCGGATTGGAGGAGGTAACATAGGGATATGTACCGTGATCCACATCGAGGTGGGTCCCCTGGGCGCCTTCAAACAGGATCTGTTTTCCCGCCTTAACCGCTTCGTCTATCTCCAGGGACACGTCGGTTATAAACGGAGCGAGCGCCTCTCCGTATCCGAGATATTTCTCGAGTATGGGCGCCAGTTCGAGGGGCTCAGCGTTGAGGAAGTTTTTCAACACAAAATTCTTTTCCCTCAGGCTGGACCGCACTTTATCTTCCAGGGTATCGGGTTCTGTCAGGTCCACCGCCCGAATCCCGGTTCGGGCCACCTTGTCCTCGTAGCAGGGCCCGATACCCCGACCCGTTGTTCCCAGCTTTAATTTTCCCTTGGCCTTCTCTCTGGCCAGATCGAGGGCCTGGTGGTAGGGCATAATGATCTGTGCCTTTTCGCTGAGGGACAATCGGGACGGTGTCAAATGGATATCGGCAGCTTCCAGCCGGTCCATTTCTTCAAGGAGTACGGCCGGATCCACCACCAGCCCGTTGCCGATCAGGCATTTCTTATCCTCATATAATATCCCCGAGGGGATGATATGAAAAATGAACTGTCTACCGTCCACCACAAGTGTATGTCCGGCATTGTTTCCCCCTTGAAACCGCACCACCAGATCCGACCGGCCGGTCAGGAGATCCACGACCTTTCCCTTTCCTTCGTCTCCCCACTGCGTTCCCACCACCACAATATTCGCCATAACTCGCTCCTGCCAAACACTTCAATCCAATACCTTCCACCGTTGTGACATTTTTGGACCGATGTGTTCTGTCAATTGAAGATACGTCAGTCCAGCTTCAACCCTTCCCCTTCAAAAACGGCCACACAGGCATCCACCACATCGGGATCGTACAATTTATTCTTATTTTTGCGTATTTCGTCTAAGGCCTTGTCCAATCCCAGGGATGCCCGATAGGGTCGATGGGAGATCATGGCCTCAACCGTATCCGCAACTCCCAGTATCTTTGCACCGAGATGGATGGCATCCGATGTCAAACCATCGGGATATCCGGAGCCGTCCAGCCGCTCGTGATGCTGGATCACCATTTCAGATACGGGCCAGGGGAAATCGATCCCCTTGAGGATATCATAACCGCTGCGGGGATGCTCTCTTATGAGGCTCATCTCTATGTCGGTTAATTCCCCGGGCTTGCTCAAGATCTCCCCCGGAATTGAGATCTTCCCGATATCGTGCACCATGGCGGCGACCCGGACGCCGTTCACCTCCTCATCAGGAAGGCCCATCTGATTCGCAATGGCATCGGCAACCATGGCCACCCGCTTTTGATGTCCGGAGGTATAGGGATCCCGCTTTTCAATGGCCAGGGCCATGGCCTCAACCACACTCTCCATCACCACTCGAAGCTTCTCGAGGCTCTCCCTGAGATCCTTTTCCGCCTGCCGGCGCTTCTTGATATTGGAGCGTTCTCTTACGACACGAGCCAGCCGGAGTTCCAATTCGTGGATACTCACCGGCTTTTCCATGAAATCACTTACCCCCATATCCATCACGGTGTTATAGGAGTACTCCTCCACAAAACCGGTGATGGCAATGACGTCTGCACCGTACGTCTCTTTGATCTTTGAGGATAATTCAATTCCGTCCATGCCGGGCATCATGATATCGGTGATGACCAGATCCGTCTCGGTCTCTTTCATCATTTCGAGGGCCTCGAAGGCGTCGGCTGCAACGGAACACTCATACCCGCAGCGGCGCACACCCTCTTGAATCAAGTCCCGTATGGGTTCTTCATCGTCCACCACTAAGACATGAATATTGCGTTGCTCATTTTCTGATTCGGTGGTCATCGGATGTCCTATTGAGTGGGTCGGTCATTTTCTCCGCCTTGGCAAAATCCCCACGCGTATCAATATCAAAGGGGTCATAGGCCTTTGGAGGCTCAACGAGGCAGACCTTAGGGCCATATTTTTCAATGATGGATCTGGCCCCCCTATCCCCTTGGAGTCGACGCAACTCAGGGAATACCCTCCGGTGGAACACCACCGGATGCCCGAAGCCCTTTTTAAGCTTTATAGCGCCGATGGGTTTATCTGACACCAGATAACGCGCCAGAAGGAGATCAATCACTTCCCTGCGGATAAACGGCATGTCCGCCAGGAGAATCATCATGTAATCGTGCGTCGTCTCTATCGCAGACAGTCCGGCAATAATGGAGGTGCTCATGCCCCTGTCGAAGTCTTCATTGACGACCGTTTCGAGCCGCGGATGGGACCTCATTCGGGATTTCAATGCGGCGCGGATCTCATCCGCCTTATATCCCAGGACCAGCACCACCCGTGAGAGGCCGGCCTTCAGCGCTTCATTCACCACCTGCCAGGCGAGTATATTTCCCGAGAAAGGCAGCAGCTGCTTGGGCCTCCCCATCCGGGCGGACCTTCCGGCTGCGAGTACAATGGCCCCGACGCTTTTGCCTGCCCGGTCCATGCCAATTCCTCGGGGGCTGATTACGCTCCGGCCTGTTTATAACCGGCCTCCAGCACCCGCAGGTTCACCTAAAAACCGAGCAGTGCAAGGTTGCTCGACATGGGTGCGCCCAAAGACATGGCGATCTCGGCGGCCGGTGCAGATCGATAGAGAATTCCCTTCCGGTCCAAATAGGACTTGGCCGCCTCTCTGGGGAAGTCATGATTCGGGGCACCGGCATAGAGTTGGCCACCCGGTTTCAGGAACGGGATATTCCGGTAGGCCTCGTCCTCATCCAGGGCCAGGACAAAATCAGCAGACCCCTCCCTGACCAGGGTACTCTCCACCTCTCCGAGCCTCAAGTGGGAGACGACGGAGCCTCCTCTCTGGGCCATCCCATGGGTCTCCGCACCCATGACCTTGAACCCCTTGTCCACTGCTGCGCGGGCCAGCACCTTTGTCATGAACAGAATACCTTGGCCCCCCAAGCCCCCTAAAATGAAATCGACATTCTTCATGATCTTTATTCCGTTCTCCTCGATCAGGCCGCCACGATAGCCCCCTTGGGGCAGATCTTCAAACAGACACCGCACTGTGCGCACAGCGCCTGGTTCACGGCGGTTCGGCCCAGTTGGTCATCTTTGTAAAGGGCCGGGCATTCAAATCGCTGGTGGCAGAAATCGCATTCCACACAATCATCGGTGACTTTCACCGGCACTCTATTCTGAATCGCCTGATCCCGATAGGCGATGACACATGGGTGCCGGGCGATAATCGCCGCCACCCCGCCGTCGGGCGCTTCCACATAACGGGCTGCTTTTTTGACCAACGCCGTCATTGCGTCGGTATCATAAGGATCGATCACTTCAATGAAATCCACCCCGCACCCGGCGATCACCCGCTCCAGTGAAATGGCTTTTCCTTTACTCCCATCGGCACGAATGCCCAATCCCGGCGTGGGTTGCATTCCGGTCATGGCCGTGGTCTGGTTATCCAGCACCACCAGGATAAAACGGGCATCATTATACACGGGACTGGTAAAAGCCGGATGCCATGGTGATGGCGGCTCCCATATCAAGACACGTATCCACCGCCCCCAGGTTGAGACCCAGCGTATAGCACCCGATATCAGAAGTGAAAATCGCCTTCGGCCTCGCCTTCCGGATGGCGAAAAAGGACGCCCTGTGCGGACATCCCGGGCATAAGGTCGGCTTTCGGATGGGGAGTTTTAGACCATCGACCAGTTCTCTGGCAGCCGGGTCTTCCTTGCCTGCCAGACCTGTTAGCCCATTCGATTTGAGGGCACCATCCATCACCCGATAGATGACTTCCGGCACCAGTTCCCCTTGTGAAGGCACATGTCCGGACAGGCGTCCCAGGACGCGGTGCTTGTCCCTGAGGAGGTATTCAATAAGGGTATCGGTCTCCTCAATGACCAGCACCCGGTCGCATGCGTCCATGAACGCATCTGCCAGCCGTTGTGGGAACGGATAGGGGGCACACAACTTCAAGACGGGGATATCGTCTCGTTTCTCTTCGGAGAGGATATCCCGCACCACGGATGACGGCACCCCTCCGGCGATGATGCCCAGGGCATAGTGCTTGCCCGACTCCAGATTATGTTCATTAAAGGGTGAGAGGTCGTCGAATCGCCGTCCAATCTCCGCCAGTTTTTCATTCAGTTCCTTATGCAGCAAAAAACGGAACCGAGGCGTGGCCGCCCATCTGCTGGGATTCTTTTCAAATGCCGCTCTCCGCCCGTTCTTCTTAAATCGACCCCATGTCAGGTTTTGCCGTGCGTGACAGACACGGATGGCGGGTCTCAGGATGAAGGGGATTTGGAACTCTTCGGAGAGATTCAGGGCCAACACCGCCATTTCCCTTCCCTCCTGGGGACTGGACGGATCCAGCACGGGGACCTTGGCGATTCGGGCCATGAAACGGGTGTCCTGTTCGGTCTGGGAGGAATGGGGACCCGGGTCATCGCAGGAGATGATCACAAAGCCGCCCCGGGTGCCCATATATGCGGCGCTCATCAAGGAATCGGCGGCCACATTCAGCCCCACCTGTTTCATGCAGCAGGCCGCCCGTTTCCCGGAAATGGCGGCCGCATAGGCGTTATCCAGGGCCACCTTCTCGTTGGTGGACCATTCCGCATAGGTATCCAGTCCCTCGGACTTGACCAAACGGACGACCTCGGGGAGAATCTCTGAACTCGGGGTGCCCGGATAGGAGGTGACCACCTGGCATCCCCCTTCCAAGAGCCCCAGGGCCACCGCGCCGTTCCCTAAAAAAATATCTTCTTTCATGATGGGTCTTCTTTCACTCGCTCTTTTGCCTGTTCGATCAGTTCCATGAGGGAACTCAATTTGGTCTTAGAAGACCGTTTGAATGCCTCGGCCCATTGGGCTTCCGTCAGTTCCTCCCTCATAAACGCCTCCACCGGAAACTGCTCAAACCAGCAATCCAAGGTCTTGAAGCATGGAAGCCCGCCGTTTTCTTTCCGGCAATAGGAAAAACTGATCATATGGCCCAGCCTGGGACACCGGATCATGTGGGCATCATCCGGCGGTGTAATGTTTGTGGTCATAACCGTATCTCCCCTTAAAAACCCCGGGGTCCTCAGAAGGACCCCGGGACCATTTGAGCTGAGTAGAGGTGACTCATCCAGTGTATTGTCTGGGTTTGGGGAGGGGCGCGATCTCTTCCAGCGCTCTCTGGATGGCGTCTTCTTCCAGTTCATGGTCGGCCAGTTTTCCGTGGAGATAGGCCTCATAGGCCGCCATATCCACCAGGCCATGACCGCTCCAGTTCATGAGGATCACCTTCTCCTTGCCTTCCTCCTTGGCCTTGAGCGCCTCTCGGATGGTCATGGCCACCGCATGGTCGGTTTCCGGGGCACTGATGAACCCTTCCGTCCTGGCGAAGGTAATCCCTGCCTTGAAGGTTTCCATCTGGGCGATGGCCACGGGTCGGATCAGGTTATCCAACACCAGCTGGCTGATAATGGGCGCCATGCCATGATACCTGAGACCGCCCGCGTGAATCGGTTCCGGCACAAAGCTGTGTCCCAGCGTATGCATGGCCAAAAGCGGCGTCATCTGCACGGTGTCCCCGAAATCATAGGCGAATGGCCCCCGGGTCATGGTCGGGCACGATGCCGGCTCCACGCCGATGATATCGATATCCTTGCCGTGGATTTTGTCCCGAACAAAGGGGAGACAGTTGCCGGCAAAATTGCTTCCCCCACCGGCACAACCGATCACTACGTCGGGATAGTCCCCGGCAATGGCCAGTTGTTTTTGACATTCCAGACCGTTGATCGTCTGGTGGAGCATGACATGATTCAGCACGCTCCCCAGGGAGTACTTGTTTTCCTCGCTGGACACCGCCGCCTCCACCGCCTCGCTGATGGCGATCCCGAGGCTCCCGGGAGAATCCGGGTTCTTGGCGAGAATCGACTGCCCGGCCTTGGTCTCGTTGCTGGGGCTCGCCACGCACGTAGCGCCCCAGGTCTCCATCATCATCCGCCGATAGGGCTTCTGCTGAAAACTGATCTTGACCATATACACCTTGCATTCCAGCCCAAACAGGGCGCAACAAAAAGAAAGCGCACTCCCCCATTGTCCGGCCCCTGTTTCGGTGCAGATCTTCTTGGTGCCGGAGATCTTGTTGTAATAGGCCTGGGCAATGGCCGTGTTGGGTTTGTGACTCCCTGCGGGACTGACGCCTTCGTTCTTAAAGTAAATCTTGGCGGGCGTATCGAGATATTTTTCTAAATTGTACGCCCTGTAAAGGGGTGTGGGGCGCCAAATCAGGTATTTCTCCAAAATTTCCTCGGGAATATCGATCCAGCGCTCCTGGCTCACTTCCTGCTCAATGAGTGGCATGGGAAAGATGGGAGCCAAGTCTTCCGGTCCCGCCGGCTGACCTGTTCCCGGGTGAAGCGGCGGTTCCAACGGCGTGGGCATATCCGCCTGGATGTTGTACCATTGACGCGGTAGTTCCGATTCCGGCAAAAAGATTTTCTTTACCTCCATGACTCCTCCTTAACCCGTTAAAGTGTTATTATGCTGTTCCGTAACAACCCCTTGTTACGGTGTGAAAACATCTGAGGAGAGGTAACGCCGACTTCACCAGAAAAAGACCATCCCATGACTGCGAAATTCGGTGGCATGTAACAGACATCGGGCAGACTAAACGCTTTGGGTCTCAAAGTCAAGCCGGAATAAGCGCGAGTCCCGGGCCCGGTCACGCACCATTGAGGGGGTAAGAATAGGTCACGCCCTCATAGGTCTTCAAGATGAGTTGGTTCCCTTCCCGCCTGACGTGCTCCGGTAGGAGCGTGACTTTTCCGCCGCCGCCGGGAAGGTCTATGGCAAAATGGGGCACGCAAATCCCCGAGGTATGACCCTGCAAAGACGCCACGATCTTAAGACCAAGGTGTACCGGTGTCCAGAAGTGAGCCGTACCTTTTGTCAGATCCGGATGAAACAGATAATAGGGACGAATCCGGATCATGAGGAGTTTTTGCATGAGTCTTTTGATGGTTTGGGCATTGTCATTGATGCCTTTTAAAAGAACGGTCTGGCACCCCAGGGGAATCCCGGCATTCGCTAGCCTGCTGCACGCGTGCGCGGCTTCTGCGGTAATTTCCCGCGGATGATTGAAGTGGGTATGGATATAGAGTGGATGAAATTGAGACAACATGCGAGCCAGTTGAGGGGTGATCCGCTGCGGCAGGGTGCAGGGGACGCGAGTCCCGATGCGAATGATTTCCACGTGGGGAATGTCCCGGACCTGGCGGAGAATATGGTAAAGGGACTGGGTCTTAAGCAGGAGGGGATCTCCGCCTGACAGCAGGACATCCCGTATCTCCTTGTGCCCCTTGATGTAGGCAATTCCTTCTCGAACGGATCTTTTGGTCACCACTTCCCGATGCCCGACCTTCCGCTTGCGGTTACAGAATCGGCAGTACACTGCGCAGCGGCTGGACACCAGGAAGAGCACACGGTCGGGGTAGCGGTGCGTGAGGCCGGGGACCGGCGAGCAACTCTCTTCATCCAATGGGTCGACGAGACCGCGATCATCGGTCATTTCCATCAGATCCGGGATACATTGTCTGTAGATGGGATCATCTTTCTGCTTTACCAACCCCAAGTAATAGGGATTGACCCGCATCGGATAGCGCGCCAGCAGTTCGCCGTACGGATCCCCATCTCCGGCCATGGACATGGGAAGGGCATCCATGGTGGTGACGCTCCGGGACAGAAGTTGCCGCCAAGATTCACCCATGCATCACTCGGCCCCGCTGACGATGTCAATGATCTTTCGCGAGGTGTACTCGGCCACATCGGCCAGACCGTCAAGCGGCATGAACGATAAGGAATTGGCTGAAAAAAGCGTGATGGCAGAGGCCGGGAATTCTTCATCCGGCATGTAGAAGATCTCATTGAGCGCGATCTTGGGAAGCGGGTACAGCACCAGCGAAAAGTCGCCCTCCTCACCGTCGGTCCCCTGGAAGACCGCTTTGATGTGCTCCTTTTTCTCATGGATAAAAGGGGTGTGCGGAACGAGGATGCGTTCCGCATTTGCACTGAATGCGGCCTGATAGGGCATGCTCCCGGGGAGCTCCTTAAACGCCTTGAACGGCTTCAGGTGAATGGTGTCCTGAGAGGCATTTGCTGCGTAAAGGGAGACCAAAAGGGCTTTGGGGTCTGTTCGGTGCGTCCCGTCAAAGCGAATACCTTCCGGAGTGATGAGACAATCCTCCCCAAATGCCCGAAGGTGAAATCCCTCTTCAGACGGTTGTGCGCCGAGACGCTCGGCAAAATCCGGCGCCGGATCGGAAAAGCAGGCATCAAGGTTTTCCCGGATGATCTTTCCGTATTGGGTTGTCAATGAGATTCCCCGATGAGGTGAATAAGCTGAAATCCGTGCTGTCCCGAATGCTCCCCGGAAAAAAGGGCTCGGTTGAAAGGGATCGGGACACGCTTTTACCACAGATGCTTCAGCGTGTAAAAGAGGAGTTTCCCATATTCAAGAAATACCATACCCCTATACTTGTCTTGTTTCCACCACGTGGCCTTTTTAAAATCGGAATATTGAGAAGGGACCATCAACAGTTTCACTCCTCGGCCCTCCAGCCGGTCCTCAAATACGGCGCGGACCCATCTGGCCCGCCAAGGAGGTGTTAGAATCATGAGGGAGGCATAATCTCCGGCTCTCACCATTTGTTCAACGACCCCGGCCGTCTCCTCGACGGACCCGGCAAAACCCTCCCTTTCGACGATGGCCGACCTGGGGACGCCCAAATCTTTTAGCAGACGGACATCGAGATCTGTTCTATCTGGGTAGTCTATGCCCCGTAGCGTCAGCGCATCATACCCTGGAGGCGGCGGTTCTCGAGGCAGGAATATTCTATGGGAAAGGTCCTTATTGTAAAGATCTGCCGCGGTCAGGCATTGCTCCACCGGATATCCCGGTGTACACACGATGAGGTCGGCCCTTTCCACCGGGTCCCGAACCACCAAGAATCCGCCAACGGCGCTCAGAATCGGCGCATGATAATATGAAAAGACCGTATAGGCCACCACCAGAACAAAAAATATCCACTTAAGCAGGCTGGTCTGCCCCGTACGGGTCCCTTTCGGTTCAATGGGCCTGTTGTCCTCAGCACCCATGGATGTCTTCTCACGACCGCTCGGATCCCCTTCCACCGCTTCCCTCCGGGAATCGTCCCCCATCCATGTGGAGACGACACGGGCCAATAGATCGCCTGCCGGGCGCTTTGTCCGTCGCTGGATTTCCGTCATGACTCTCTTGGAACTTTATATGAGATGTGCGGGGTAAACTCTATCAAATTTCACCCCATACGCCAATACCCTATGCGGCAAAACCACTCTGGGGGAGAGAATGGAATACGGAAGTCAAAACTCGGAATTCAGAAGGGGTCTGAATTTTCGTTCATACATGTGCCCATTTATAAAAAACCAACGATCTCAAGGGATTGTAAGAAAATCGGGGAGCCGAACGCGAGTAAATCCTTTCATGTGGATTGAAATTGTGATATAAGACATTGATTTAATTGTGAAGGGAGTTGTAGGGAACAAACAACGAGGGACTGCCAGCATATGCATGTCGAGTGGGGTGGCTACTTGTGGATACGTTATTGAGCTGTTCGAACGAGGACACCACTTTGTAATGGAGGTTCCAAGGAATCATGGTCAAAATTAGGATCGGTATCATCGGCGTGGGGAACTGCGCCGCGTCTCTAATTCAAGGAATTCACTACTACAAAAACAAGAACCCTAAGGACGCCATAGGTCTCATGCACTGGCACATCGGCGATTATGCGCCCGGAGACATCGAGGTGGTTGCGGCATTTGATATTGACCGACGAAAGGTGGGAGAAGACATCCATCGGGCCATATTCTCTCCCCCAAACTGCACCCACGTATTTTGCGATCACGTACCGCTATCCGGCATCGAAGTCCGTATGGGGAGAATTATGGACGGGCTGGCCGACCACATGAAAGCGTATAAAGCGTCCCATACCTTCCTGCCCGCGGAAGCGCCCGAGCCCGACAAGGAGGCGGTTATTCGAACCTTAAAAGACGCGGGGGTAGAGATCCTTCTCAATTATCTACCCGTAGGGTCTGAGGCCGCCGCCCGGTTCTATGCCGAATCTGCACTGGAAGCAGGGACGGCCTTCGTCAACAACATTCCCGTATTCATCGCCAGTGATCCTGCATGGGCAGACCGTTTTAAAAAGAAAAAGATTCCCCTCATGGGAGATGATATCAAATCCCAAATGGGGGCCACCATCATTCATCGAACACTCACGGATCTCTTTCGCAAACGGGGCGTAAGGCTGGAGAGGACCTATCAGCTGAACACGGGCGGTAATACTGATTTTCTCAACATGCTCAGCCGCTCCAGGTTGGCCTCAAAAAAGGAATCCAAAACCGAGGCTGTTCAGTCGGTCAGCGGCTGTCGACTGGAGGAAGA
>JARRPY010000054.1:0-13299 GCA_037382425.1 Deltaproteobacteria bacterium | reverse complement strand
TATAGCGGAAATTGTGTCTAAACCACTTGTAGATGTCCATGAGATTGTATCTGAAAGGGGTGTCATGTGAAATGTTTTTCAATTACGGTGCTGCAAGGAAAGGAGGTGAGGCACGCAAAATCGGAGACGCGTCAGGAAAACGCGCTCCCAAGCCGGTAATAAAGGGGGTGCGGTTATATGGCAGTCGTTGTCGAAATGATTTTCAAGAGCCGTGAAGGAGGAAAAAAATGAGAAAAAGTAAGGTATGGCACGGGGTATTCGTTTTTGCGATCATGGTGGCCTTCCTGGCCGGAGTTGCCGATGCCAAGAGCCCACCACCCAAGGACAAAATCGTTATCGGTCAGGCCATTTCACTCTCAGGTCCATTGGCAGGGGGTGTCGCCATCTCAGGTGGGAAGGTCTATGAGCTATGGGTCGATGAGGTCAATAAGAATGGCGGAATATATGTCAAAGAGTATGGGAAAAAACTGCCTGTTGAACTCAAACGATATGACGACAAGAGCGATATCGGCACCATGACCAACCTCTTGGAAAAGCTTATTTTAGAGGACAAGGTGGACTTCGTCTTTCCCCCATGGGGAACGGCCTGGCTCTTTGCTGCCGCGCCCATTGCCAACAAATACGGATATATACTGATCGGGGGTCCTGGTGGCGCCTTAAAGCTGAAAGAACTCAACCTCCCCTATTTTTTCCAGGTCCTGAATTTCTCCGACACTCAGGCACCGGCCCTTGCGGACATCTTTAAGGAGGTGGGCGTCAAATCGGTGGCCGTGATTTACCGTGGCGACCTCCATGGCATCGAATACGGCAATGCCATGGTTCCCTTTTTCGAAGAGAAGGGGATCGAGGTCAAGATGAACAAGAGCTACCCCCCCGGCATCAAGGACATGTCGCCGATGTTGAAAGAAGCCAAGTCCCTGGATGTGGATGCCTTCGTGGCTGCCTGCTATCCACCCGGGGGCATGCTCCTCACCGGCCAGTCCATGGAACTGGGCATCAATTTCAATGCGTTTTTCATGACCGTTCTCCCCTTCTCCCCTCCCCTTTTTAAAGGGACTTTCGGGGAACGGGGCGTGGAAGGGGTGATGGGCGGTGGGGCGTGGAACGCCAAGACCTCTCCAGGCGCCAAGGAGTATGTCGACAAGTTCGTGAAAAAATTTGGTGTGGAACCCGATTACTGGGGCGGGCTGTACTACTGGTCATCGCTGCAGGCTTTCCAGCAGGCAATCGAGAAGGCCGGAACCCTGGATCAGAAAAAGATCCGTGATGTCATGGCTAAAGAGAAGTTTGATACGGCCCTGGGACCGTTTTGGTATGATGAGAATCGATATTTCGTCAATCATCCGGGTGAGATCGGCCAGTGGCAGAAAGGTGTGTTTGAGGTAATCGACCCCGGACCGAAACGCACTGCGCCACCGGAATACCCAAAACCGCCCTGGCCCAGACCCCAAAAGAAGTAGGATAGAACTTAAGGGCTTCGCCTCAATTGGCCTCCGGCCCGTTGGGGCCTACGCCCCGGAGGGAATACTGGAATGATGGAACCGTGGAATATTGGCTTTAAAGAAAGGAAGACAATTCGAATGGATCTTTTTCCTCTTTTCTACCCAGCATTCCATCGCGCCTTGTGTGACGATTCCATCATTCCAAATGCAAAGCACCCATAAAGTGCTGTAAAGAAATCTATGACAACCGTTCTGGACATTGTGATTTCCGGTTTATTACTGGGCGGGATCTATGCGGTAACCGCTGTGGGCCTCAGTCTGCAATACGGTGTGGCCCGGGTGCTGAATGTCGCTCATGGCGAGTTTATCATGCTGGGCGCTTTTATCACCTGGTTTCTGTACACGACCCAGGGCATAAATCCGCTATTTTCACTGGTCATCAGTGGGCCGGTAGTGTTTGTAGCAGGCATTTTCCTTTACAGAACCCTTTTTACGCGCCTGCGCAAGATCTCACCCACGGCAGGGGCATTTGAAGGGAACTCCATGCTGGCCTGTTTTGGCCTTCTTTTTATTATTCAGACCGGCGCCATTTTGATCTGGGGAGCCGACATCAAAGGGTACTCCTATCTGGCTTTTCCCGTTAATTTATGGGGAGCCAAGTTTGCCGCCAACCGGATCGTCACCCTGGCGTTTGCATTGGTCATCTGTTTGGTTTTCTACCTATTTTTGTCCCGTACCAGAATGGGCAAAGCCATTCGTGCGTCGGCTCAGGACCCGGAAACCGCCGGGCTTATGGGGGTTAAGATCACCCAGGTGTTGGCCCTGTGCTTCGGGTTCGGTGCGATGATGGCCGGCCTGGGTGGGGCCTTATTAAGTATGTCCTACAAAATAGAGCCCACCATGGGTTTTGAATACACCATGATCGCGCTTATTGTCATCGTCTTGGGTGGACTGGGCAGCATCCCCGGTAGCCTTCTGGGTGGACTCATATTGGGCCTGGTGGGGAGCATCGTGACGCATATCGAACCGGGTCTGGCATTGGTCGCTTATTATGTCATCTTCATGGTTCTGCTGCTGGTCAAACCGACGGGCATCCTGGGAAAATAAACGAATGAGAAATCCGAAGACAATACCGGAGAAGGCTTTCGCTCCCGTTCTGGCTGCGATGATTCTGATTTTGCTGGTAGCCACCCCATTTTTCGCACCCGTCTATACGACGGTTCTTCTCACCAGTATTCTTATGTATATGACCATTGCTGTCAGTTGGGCCCTGTTTTCCGGCCCAACAGGGTACATTTCTCTGGCTTCGGCTGCTTTTTTCGGTGTGGGGATTTATACTTCTGCCGTCTTTTATGTTATGATCCTGATCCTGTTTACCCTTTTCATGACCGATTTTTTTATCAGACGTTCGAAATATGGACTGTCATTGGTAAGCATCGGTGAAAACGAGGACGCCGCAGCCCATGCGGGGGTCAACATCATCGCCTTGAAAGTCATCATATATGCCGTTAGCGCATTTTTCATGGGTGCGGCAGGGGCGGTCATCGCCACCCGCTGGACCTATATCGATCCCAAAATCGCCTTTAATCCCCTGATTTCATTCATGCCGGTACTTATGGCCATTTTTGGCGGCATTCGTCCGCTTTACGGCCCCATCATTGGCGCAGCCATCTTTACCTATCTGGAGGAGTTTCTCATCACCCGTTTTCCTTATCATTATATGCTCATTTTTGGCATCATCATGGTCGTGGCCATTTTGTATATGCCCAACGGTCTTGTGGGGCTGGGCCATGGAATATGGAGGAGTATTTCGAGGAGAATCCATGCAGATACTTGAGGCTAAAGGCGTGACCCGGCATTTCGGGGGACTGGCTGCGGTATCCAATGTCAGTTTTCAGCTTGTACAGGGGCAAGTTTTGGGTCTAATCGGACCCAATGGCGCCGGGAAGACCACCCTTTTCAATCTAATTTCGGCTGCCCTGCGACCCCAAACGGGCAGCATAAAATTTAAGGGCAGGGAGATTGTCGGTCTGAAACGCCATAAGATCTGTCGAATGGGTGTGGCCAGAACCTTTCAAACGGTGAAGGTTTTCAATAATATGTCGGCATTGGATAATGTCGTTCTGGGGGCCTATTTTGGGCGGAAAGACAACAGCACCGCCTCTGATGCCTTGAGCGACGCCATGTCACTGTTGGAATTTGTGAAACTGGCCGATTCAGCAGAAACCCCGGCCAAAGACTTGACCCTGGCCAGCCAGAAACGACTCGAAGTGGCCCGGGCCCTGGCCACCCAACCGGAAATGTTGCTCTTAGATGAAATGATGGAGGGGCTCAACCCCAGTGAGGTCCTTCGAGCCATGTCACTGGTCAAACGGATTCAGGAAAGAGGGGTCACGGTGATCATGATCGAGCACGTGATGCGCGCCATCATGACTGTCTGTGATCGTATTATGGTCCTCCATCACGGCGCCAAGATTGCCGAAGGCACGCCCCAAGAGATTTCTGCCAACCAGAAAGTAGTTGAAGTCTACTTTGGAGAACGCCCGGATGCTTAAAACACATCACCTCCAGACGTTTTATGGCAAGTCCCAAGCCTTATTTGATGTATCCGTCACGGTGGAAACATCCGAGATTGTGGCCCTGGTGGGGTCGAACGGGGCCGGGAAAACCACCCTGCTCAAGACCATATCCGGTCTGCTGCAACCGGCATCCGGTCAAATAGAATTCTTGGATCAACGGATCGAGGGGCGACCCTCCTACGCGGTGGTGGAACAGGGGATCTCTCATATCCCCGAGGGAAGAAAACTGTTCACCGATATGTCGGTCCAGGAGAACCTGGAAATGGGCGCCTATCCGAAGCGGGCCTGGAAACAAAAAAATGAAACTTTGGAGGAGATATACCGCGTTCTCCCCTTGCTGGGAGCCAGAAAAGGACAAATGGCCGGAACGTTAAGCGGCGGTGAACAGCAAATGGTTGCCATGGGTCGTGGCCTGATGTCCCAGCCCAAGCTGTGCATGATCGACGAGCCCTCCTCTGGTCTGGCACCGGTCATTGTGGATGAAATCTTTCGCATCATACAAAGGCTGCGTGACCAGGGCATCGCCATTTTTCTGGTGGAACAGAATGTTCGACATACGCTGGAAATCGCTGATCGGGCCTACGTGATCGAAAACGGAGAGATAACATTGGAAGGGGAAAGCGAAGCACTACTTTCGGAAGACCATATTCGAAAGGCCTATTTGGGGCTGTGATTCAGAGGGTTTTCATTAATGGACACTGAAGGACATAGGAGGTAAATAGAGATGAAAAAAGAAGCCATGATGTTTCTGTTTGGTTTGGTGAGTGTGGCGTCATTCCTGTTGGCCTTCACCATGGGCCCAATGTTGCCATTTTCGCTCCAGTCTGTCCACGCAGGGTCAGAATTTGAAGGGAGATCGATTCCTCCCATTGTTACAACGAATTGGCTGGCAGAGCACATGAACGATCCGGGAGTGGTGATCATTGATATTCGAAGCGACAAGGCGTACGCAGCAGGCCATATTCCAGGAGCCGTGAATGTTCCCATGCCGTCGTGGATCGTTAAGAAAAATGGCCTGCTTCTTGAAGTGCCTGAAGACACGGCGCTATTTCAAACCCTTGGATCTTCCGGGATCGCCCCGAATTCCAAAGTCGTCGTTGTAAACACTGCCAACCACCCCTATCCCTTAGCCGATACCGCCCGGGTAGCGGACATGCTGATCTATGCCGGCTTGCGAAATGCGTCGGTCCTGAGTGGTGGGTATGACAAATGGATCAAAGAGAAAAGGCCCGTATCCGATGCACCTTCCAAACCGGCGCCCGTAGCGTTTAAGGGCAAGGTTCGCAAGGAGATGTTTGTCACTAAAAAAGACGTGAAAGCCAGGTTGGGAAAATGCACCCTTATGGATGCGAGGACCCCTGACGTCTATTTCGGGGTGGTAAAGGAGCCTTTCTGTGCCAGACCGGGTCATATTTCGGGTGCCACGTGTTGGCCTGTGCCCTGGATGTGGACCGATGACGGTGCCTACAAAGATATTGAGGCCATCAAGGCGACGGCACGGGGCGTCGTGGGGTCCGATCTTTCCAAGGAGATCATCGTCTACTGCGGCGTAGGGGGGTATGCCGCTGCCGCATGGTTTGTGCTGCACGATGTGCTTGGATATTCAAACGTAAAGATATATGATGGGTCGGCCCAGGAATGGACAGCTGATCCAGATGCCCCGGTCTCTGTGTTTGTATGGGAATAGGCGCCTGGTTTGTGGATAAGAAGGAATAAAGGAGCGGATCGTCATGGCTGAAGAACTGGCAAGGCTGTTAGCGGATTTGAAGGAAAAGGAGGCGCTGTCATTCGTGGAAAAAGCCCTGGAACAGGGAACCGATCCGCTGGACCTGTTGGCGAGTGCCAAGGAAGGCATGAATATTGTGGGCCAGCGTTTTGCCGACTCGGATTATTTCATTCCGGATCTGGTTTTTTCAGGCGAAATCCTCAAACGCATCTTCAAACTGCTGGAACCTCATCTCCAGAAGCAGAAAGAATCCAAGAAACTTGGGAAGGTCATTATGGGGACCGTGAAGGGCGATATCCACGACATCGGAAAGGATCTGGTGGTCTTCATGCTGGACGTCAGCGGATTCGACGTCACGGACCTGGGGATTGATGTACCGGTGGAGCGATTCGTGGAGGCGATTAAGGAAACCGGCAGCCCGGTGGTCGGCCTAAGCGGGTTTCTGACCCTGGCGTTTGACGCCATGAGGGAGACCGTGGAGGCCATCCAGGAGGCAGGATTGCGGGAGCACGTCAAGATCATGATCGGCGGGGGTCAGATCGATGACCAGGTCAGGCGGTTCACGGGTGCGGACGCCTTTGGGAGGGATGCCATAGAGGCGGTCAGATTGGCACAAGGCTGGATAGGGAGCTGAGGCGATGGCGAAGACATGGCAAGAGATGACCGCGGACGAAAAGCAGGAAGCCCAGTTCCAGAAATTGCTTGCACCCAAAGATCCTGAGGGGAACGATCTGAAGTTCCAGAACCATGATGCCGAGACCGCCTATAAGGCGCGCATCAACAGGCTGAAAGACGCCGTTCAACTGAAGAAGCGACCGGACCGGGTGCCGGTCACCCTATTCCCGAGCATGTTCCCTTACCTGTATGCCGGGATGACCGTTCAGGAGGCCATGTATGACTATGAGAAGTGCGTGGCCGCATACAAAAAATTTGTCCTGGATTTCGAGCCGGACTTGCCCATGGGGGCGGCAGGGCCCGGCCCGGGAAGGTTCTATGAAATCCTTGACTATAAACTTTATTCCTGGCCGGGCCACGGGGTGGCCCCCGAACACAGCTATCAATGCAATGAGGGGGAGTACATGAAGGCCGAGGAATACGATCTTCTGCTCACAGATCCCTCCTTTTATTTCAGGAATTTCTACCTGCCGCGGGTTTTTGGAAAATTGGCACCCTGGAACATGCTCCCGCCCCTTACCGGGATACTCGAAATGTATGGGGTGGCCTTTAATTTTATCCCCTTCGGCCTTCCGCCGGTCCAGGATGCATATAAGGCCCTTTTTGAGGCCGGTGCAGAGGCCCTGAAATGGGCCACGGCCCTAGGCGGTGTCGACATTGAACTGGCTTCAATGGGATTTCCCAATATTTTCGGGGGATTCAGCAAGGCCCCTTTTGACGTCGTGGGCGATACCCTCAGGGGCACCAGGGGGATTATCATGGATATGTACCGGCAACCAGACAAGCTGCTTAAGGCCCTGGAAGCGCTCACGCCGATTATGATCGGGCTGGGTTTGGGTGCGGCCCAACAGACCGGAAAACCGTTCATCTTTATGCCCCTCCACAAGGGGGCGGACGGGTTTTTATCGGATGAGCAGTTTAACACGTTTTACTGGCCCACGCTCAAAGCGGTGATAGAGGGCCTTATTGAGGGGGGATGCATTCCTCTACCTGCAGCTGAGGGCGGCTACAACACCCGCTTGAAATACCTAAGAGAACTTCCCCGAGGCAAAACCCTCTGGATGTTCGATCAGACGGATATGGCCAAGGCCAAGGAAGTGGTGGGCGACACCCTCTGTCTCCTCGGTAACGTGCCGTCCTCCACCCTGAAGCTGGGCACCCCCCAGAACGTGAAGGAGTGTGCCAGGAACCTCATCGATACGGCCGGAAAGGGCGGCGGCTACATCATGTGCAACGGGGCGTTTTTCGATGAGGCAGCACCGGAAAACGTGAAGGCCATGGTGGAGTTTACCAAGGAATACGGGGTGTACAAATAAAGAGCCCCATCCTCGATCAAAAAATAAAATTCCATGTCTGAAGTACTTCTCGATCACTTACCCACAGGAGCCGTCCCATGCTGATTGTGGGGGAACGGATCAATACGAGCCGACGTCAAATCAATGAGGCCGTGGCCCTTCGGGACAGCGGATTCATTTATTCCGAAGTAAAACGGCAGCTGGACTCGGGTGCGGATCTCATCGATGTGAATGCCGGATCCCGCCGGGATTCCGAAGCGGAAGACCTGGGCTGGCTGATTGATGTCATCCAGCACGAATTTCCCGAGGTCCGGCTCTGTATCGACAGCCCCAATCCGGACAGCCTGGGACAGGTCCTGGGCCGGGTCAATCTTCCACCCATGCTGAATTCCACGACCGGGGAGAGCGCACGCTTTGAAGCAATGGCGCCCATTATTAAGTATAGAGAATGCGATATCGTAGCCCTTTGTATGGATGACCGTGGCATCCCCAAGCGGGCCGGTCAAACGGTGGAAAATGCCGTCCGGCTGGTTTCGAAGTTAGAGCGTCTGGGGGTAAACCGACAACGGATTTATCTCGATCCTGTCATTCAATCCGTCAGTACCAATACACAAGCGGGGATCCTTGCCTTTGACGCGACTGACGGAATCCGGCGTGAACTGGCGGGTGTTCACATCATCAGTGGCCTTTCCAACATTTCTTTCGGGCTCCCGCATCGCTCATTGGTGAATCGGGTATTTCTTACACTGACGATGCACGCCGGCCTCGATGCGGCTATCCTGGATCCTTCAGACAAAAAGTTAATGAGCGAGCTCACCGCGGCCAGGCTTTTATTGAATCAGGATCCCTGGTGTCAGGCCTTTACCCGGGCTTTTCGCGAGGGAAAACTGGAACCGTGAATCAGACCGCCCTGAACGACCTGCCCACGGAACCCCCTGTCGGAGAGAAGCCATGGCCGGCCATCCCACAAAAACGATTATTGCCTGCAGAACGCTAATCGAAGAATTTGATTCCTTTAGGACTTGCGGCATGAGGATAGAGGCACTGGCATCGGGCCTCCATCTCCATGCGGATCGATTGCGCGGGGCCCTTCAGGAGAGGATTGATAAGGTCACCGGCTTGACCGAGACAATAGTTGTGGGGTATGGGATGTGTTCCATGGGCGTGATCGGTCTCAAAGCCGGGCAGAGTACGCTGGTCATTCCCAGAGCCGACGACTGTATCGGTATCCTCCTCGGGACCCGGGAAGCCTATAAAGATGCCCTTCGGAAGAGACCCGGCACCTATTTTCTGTCCAAAGGATGGATCAAGGCGGGCATTACGCTGGTGGATGATTTGCAGCGAATGGAAGCCCGATATGGCAAACATCGTGCACATCTGGTGATGAAACGCATGCTTCGGCATTACCGTTATTTGGCCTTCCTCGATACGGGCAAGCCAGATGAGGAAGGCTATCGTTCTTTCGCCCGAAAGGCGGCCGAGATGCTGGGGCTAACCTATGGGACAATCCGGGGAACCCGTGCCATTTTACAGAAGATGGTTGAAGGTCCTTGGGACGGGGATTTTGTGGTGAAGGCGCCCGGACAGCAGGTCACACTCAACGATTTTGGTATGGGGAACGCCGGGGAGGTAAAGTGAGGACGACAAAAGTGACCCCAAACATTGGATTTGATAAACTGCCGACTGACAACCGTGAAAAACGGGGCGCTTAAGTGGAAAATATCAAGAAGGTGAGAATTGTTTGAATGAATCTGGGACCCTATTTTTTTATGGCGCTTGAAATGGACCGAGAAGATACAGGGCAATCTTGTTTACCGGAGGGACAACCGGTATCCCCGAGGGGGACCTCCTGAGTCACGAAAATCCAAATACCGCCATTCATATGCTGGATAGGACCTTTATTCACATCCCCGGCATCGGTGCCAAGACGGAATCCGAGATCTGGAAGAGGGGCATTTGCACGTGGGAGGCATTCCTGGCCCACCCGACGCCCGTCCTCTCCAAGACACGGGACCCGCTGATCCGCCAGTACCTGAAGGACTCTCAGGACCGGCGATCCGAAATTGGGTTCTTCAGCGAGCGGTTCCCGGCGCGTGAGATGTGGCGCCTGTTTGGGGCCTTTCGAGACCGGGCGGTGTATCTCGACATCGAGACCTGTCCGGGGGTCTACGGGCATCACGAGATCACCGTCATCGGCCTCTATGACGGGAGGGAGGTCCAAACCTTTGTGAACGGCCGCAACTTAGATGACTTTGAATTGGCCATTGTCCGATACGATCTGGTCATCACATTTAACGGCAGCGCGTTCGATCTACCGATTATCCGGCGCGCGTTTCCTTCGATCTCGCTGCCCCCGGCACACATCGACTTGAGATTCACGCTCAATGGGCTGGGATATCGAGGGGGGCTGAAGAAAATCGAACAGGACGTCGGCATTTGCCGTGATGCACATATCCAGGGCATGTCCGGGTTTGAGGCGGTCATGTTGTGGAGGGCCTATGAATGGGGGGATGAGAGCGCTCTAGATACCCTCATTCAATACAACACGGCCGATATCGTCCACCTTGAACCGCTTATGGAAATGGCCGAGCGCGAAATGACACAACGGCTGCTGCCGGACCCGCTTCCTGCGTAACCCCTTAATGGAATTTCTGTTCCGGCGGATCCGTCGATGCGACCTGCCCGAACTTCTCTTCATATTTATGGAGGTTCTCTGAAAACGCCTGAACGATTCGCTTCATGTGCCCCGGGCTGACGATGACCCTGGACACCAGGTGAATCCCGTTGGGCGAATTAAATAACCATTCGATAATGAATTCTTCCGCCGTATGGGCCACCATCACGTTGTTGCTGTACCGACCGCGGGACATCTCATCGCCGGTGTTGATCTGCAATGACTGACCCTCCGGACCTTTCGATTCTTTCGGCATAACTGACCGTCCTCCTCATGGGATATACGAGCATCAGTCTCCTTTCCTTTAGGTGCCCCTGTCAAGACATTGTGCACTTTTTCCGTGTCCCGACGTAACCATCGTCATCAATACCCCTGGCACGGTGTAGCCTTTTAAATCATCTCATAACCATTTGAAACTTATAGCATTTCATATATTTAAAATATATTTTCAAAATATTGTGTAGTCTTTGTTTACATTTTTCCAAATGATGATCCCTACCCTCTTTCGGCCTTTTCTCCGAGCAAAATACGTATTCCTAAATAAAATCAATATGTAAGGCCGTGTGTTTTTTGGGCGTGCCCGCTCCGGCACCAAGATTGCACAAAACCGAAGGTAAGGGCCGCAATATGCCCGTCATGGCGGATCTTAGACGTCTATGCATCCGTTGAACGGGTGACCATCGCGATGGAAGGAGAATTGAAAATGAAAAAGCAGAGCGTCGAAAAGAAAAGGGGGCCGAACGGGGTACTGCCGGGGTTTCGCGTGCTTCAAAATGAATGCGTTTGGATGCGGGCGGGCGTGGTCAATTTCAAAATCTGTGACCATGACTATGACTGCTTTCAATGCGATTTCGACAGGGGCATGCGCAAGGCACTGGACGCCCAAAAGAGGGCCACGGAAACAACCGAGGAGAAGAGCTGGGCAGCAAACATGCGGAAGACGTATCCGGGGGTGGATAAACCCTGCCGATATCTCTTGACCGGACAAATCGATCCTCCCGGGAGATGCAACAGGGATTATGTCTGCGACGGGTGCCCCATTCACATGGCGTTGGAATATCATCCCGTGTCCAGATCCATTGAAGCCGAACGCTATACCCAGGAACTCCGCGTTCACGGCAGGACATCCATCGCATCAAATGGCGACTCGGGAAAGACGCCTGCTTCTCCAAAACCCCTGAACAGCGAATGCATCTGGATGCAGGCGGGCATCATCAATTTCAAGCTCTGTAACGATGAATACGACTGTTATCACTGCGAATTCGATCAAACCATGCGACAGGTGATGGGGGCCGCTCCGGGTCTGGGGAAAAGCAGGAGCAACCAGTGGCATTCATTCATGAACGAACACTATAAGACGCAAACGGTCCCCTGCATTCACCGCCTCAGCGGAGACACAAAAGCCCCGGCACAATGCGACAAGGCGCAACAGTGCTATGGGTGTGCCTATCATCAAGAATGGATGGCCGCAAAACAGGAGCGCCTGTCGGACACGCCGCCGGACATCAATGAATACACCTACACCGCGGGATTCAAGTTGGCCAAAGATTATTACTACCATTTTGGACATACGTGGGTCCACATTGAGGACGACGGGTTCGTCCGGGTGGGAGTGGACGATTTTGCATCCAGGGTTTTCGGGATGGCCAGGGCGCTTCAACTCCCCCCCAAGGGCGTGCGCCTCAAACAGGGAGAGACCGGCTGGGCCTTTTTACGAAACGGCCACAAAGCAGCGATTCAATCCCCCATCAGCGGGAAGGTGGTTTCCCTAAACACCCGGGCACTGGAGGATCCCAGGCTATGCCACGAAGATCCCTATACCGGAGGATGGGTCATGCGGATGGACCCTTCTTCCCTCAAACTGGACCTTCAGGCCCTCTATTATGGAGAAGAATGTTCCCGGTGGATGGAAGCGGAGAACCAGCGGTTACACCAATTGCTGGGGCCCGAATATGAACAGCTCGCCTCCACGGGGGCACAGCCGGTGGATGACTTGTTCGGAAATGTTCCCGGCCTCAGCTGGGAAACCTTAACCGAGACCCTGCTTCGTACCCGAAACATTTAAAGGAATGTATGGGTCTATTTGGGGCCGCACTCATTCAATTTTGATGGCCTTGCAAAAAGTCCCGAACCTCGTCACCCGAAAATTGAACACATGCATATGAAGGGGAAGCCCATGAGAACCAAGACATCAGGATCCGTAATGGTAGTGGGTGGCGGAATCGCCGGCATCCAGGCATCGCTTGATCTGGCTGAAGCCGGATATCACGTCCACCTTGTGGAGAAGCAGGCCGCCATCGGCGGGATGATGAGCGCATTGGACAAGACCTTTCCGACCAATGACTGTGCCATGTGAATTCTTTCTCCCAAACTGGTCGAGGTCGGCCGGCATCTCAACATCACGTTACATACCCTGACGGATTTAAAAGGTCTTAAGGGAGAAGCAGGACATTTCGTGGCCAAACTACTACAGGCACCGCGTTACGTGGATATGGACCGCTGTATCGCCTGTGGCGTCTGCGCAAGCAAATGCCCCAAAAAGGTCCCGGATCTCTTTAATGAAGGGCTCGACACCCGGAAGGCCGCGTACGTCCAATATGCACAGGCCGTGCCCTTATCGTACGCCATTGACGCGGAGCACTGCATCTACTTTGAAAAAGGCAAATGCCGTGCATGCGAGAAGTTCTGTCCTTCCGACGCCATCGATTTCAGCCAGGCGGATACGACGTTTGAGATTGACATCGGCGCGGTCATTCTCGCCGCCGGACTCAAACCTGCCCAGGCCAGGCTGCCCGAACTGTATGGATACGACACCTGCACCAATGTCATTACGGCCATGCAGTTTGAGCGAATCTTGAGCGCCACCGGTCCTTATCAGGGCCACGTTGTTCGTCCGTCGGACGGACAG
>JARRPY010000053.1:0-15957 GCA_037382425.1 Deltaproteobacteria bacterium | reverse complement strand
GTGAAGATTCTGGGCATTGACGAGAGGCGACTGAGGCTGGAGTGGATTTCCTCGGCCGAGGGGACGCGCTTTGCCGAGGTGGCCCGGGCGTTTACCGACGAGGTCAAGGCCCTGGGACCATCTAATCTCAAAAAAGCGGCCTGATAGGTGCGCAAGAATCGAGGCATTTAAATGACTGCGGTTGCTGAATTAGTGGATACCACTCAAACCTACTACTGTCTGGACTGCGGGGTGTGCACCGGGTCGTGCCCTGTTGCCAGGGTGTTTCCCGATTTTTCACCCAGGCAGATTATTGAGCGTTCTTTATACGAGCTGGAGGCGCCTTCTGACGATACCATCTGGAGTTGCCTGACCTGTGCCCAGTGCAGCGTCCGGTGTCCTGCCAAGATCGACTTCCCCGAATTCGTTCGTCTCATGCGTGACGAGGCCCACGCCCAGGGGTTTGACGGGGTCCCGGCCCATAATGGGATGCTCCAGACCATCACCGCCATCCAGACAGGGGATCTGACGCAGAACCGCAATTTCTGGATTGAAGACGGAAAGACCGCCGAAACAGGCGACCTGTACTATTTTGTGGGCTGCCGCCCCTATTTTGATGTGGTCTTCCGGGATATCAACGCCGGTTCCATAAAAAGCGCCCAAAACGTGCTCAAGGTCCTCAATGCGTGCGGCGACGTCCCGGTTGTGAGCAATGAGGAACGGTGTTGCGGGCATGACGCCCTTTGGAACGGCGACGAGGAGAAGTTCAAGAAACTGGCTAAATTGAACCTGGAGACGATTCGGGCTTCCGGTGCCAAGCAGGTGGTCTTCAGTTGCCCCGAAGGATATTATACCTTCAGGCACTTCTATCCCAAATATTTCGGTGAGCTGGATTTCGAGCCCGTTCATATCCTCGATTTGCTGGCGCAAAAGGTATCGGAAGGGGCCGTTCAATTTGAAGAAAGACAGGAACAGGTTACCTATCATGATCCCTGCAGGCTGGGAAGGCTGGCAGGCATCTATGATGCACCCAGAAGCCTCCTGAAGGCCATCCCCGGCATGGAGCTTTTGGAAATGCCCCGTTCCCGGGAAAACGGCATCTGCTGCGGGACCACCGGATGGATGAATTGCTCCAGCTGCTCAAAGGAGATACAAGTGGAGCGGCTCAGCGAGGCGAGTGGCACCGGTGCCGGCACCCTGATCACAGCCTGCCCCAAGTGCCAGATTCATTTCCGGTGCGCCAAGGCCGCATTTGATCTGGATATCGAAATCGTTGATCTCTTTGACGTGGTGGCGGAACAGATTAAGGGGTAGGCCTATAACAATGTAGAGCCGCATCGCGATACGAATTAAACGCGGTTTTATGATCGGAGGAACATATCGTGACGAAAGACGTTCTGGTTATCGGAGGGGGCATTGCGGGCATGCAGTCCGCGTTGGACCTGGCCGATATGGGTGTCAAGGTCCACCTGGTGGAGACCTTGCCCAGCATCGGCGGTAAGATGGCCCAGCTGGACAAGACCTTTCCCACCAATGACTGCGCTATCTGAATACTCTCGCCCAAGATGCTGGATGTCGGTCGACATCCCAACATTTCGCTCCTGGCCTACAGCGAGGTCGAGAAGGTCGAAGGTGAGGTGGGAAATTTCAAGATTACGGTGCGTCGTAAGGCCCGGTATGTCAATGAAGACCGGTGCACCGGATGCGGTGCCTGTGCCGAAAAGTGCCCCACCGTGGTCTCCGACGCCTTCAATGAGGGGCTGGGAGACCGGAGGGCCATCTACAGCTACTTTGCCCAGGGTATCCCTTCCACCCATACCATTGACGCGGATCATTGCCGGCAGTTAAACGGCAAGAAATGCGGTATCTGCGCCAAGACCTGTCAGGCAGAGGCCATTGACTTCGAGCAGAAGGATCGGATGGTTGAACTGGATGTGGGGGCCATCATCATCGCGGCCGGGTACGACGTCTTTGACCCGTCCCAGATCCCGGAATACCGGTATCAGGAAATCCCCAATGTGGTCACGGCCATCGAGTTCGAGCGGCTTTTGAGCGCCAGCGGTCCCACGGGAGGCCATATGGACCGTCCTTCAGACCGGGCGGTGGAGGCCGAAATCGCCGTACTGGAGAAGAGCGCCAAGAAGTCCCAAAAAACCCTTTCCAAACTCGAAGAGAAATTCGGAGAGTCTTCCGCGGACTTCTATGAAAAATACCAATCCGGGACATACCCGGACGATGAAGACCGGAAGAAATGGGCCGATAAATATGCCGCTCACCTGAGTATTGTACAACCGCTTGAAGCACTCAAACAAAAGGCCGAGGGGTTTAGTGTTGCCAAACGGCTGGCCTTTATCCAGTGCGTGGGGTCGCGGGACTTCAGGTTCTATCCCTTCTGCTCCGGGTATTGCTGCATGCACTCCATCAAGGAGGCCATCATTGCCCACGAGCACGAGCCCGAGACCACATCCACCATCTTCGGCATGGATATCCGCGCCGTGGGAAAGGGGTTTGAGGAATATAAGGTCCGCGGGGGTAATCACTCTAACATCACCTATGTCCGCGCCCGGGTGGCGGAGATCGTGGAAGGTCCCGACAACAACCCGGTGGTGGTCTATGAGGACACCCGGGAGAGGCAGGTCAAGCGACAGGCGTTTGACATGGTCGTCCTGGCCACGGCCTGCGCCCCTTCCAAAGGGATCCCGGCCCTGGCCAACACCCTGGGCGTTGAACTGGACACATACAACTTCATCAAGACCAGCCCCCTCTCTCCGGTGGATTCCACCACCCCCGGCATCTTTGTTTGCGGCTGCGCGGAGTCGCCCATGGATGTGCCGGAATCGGTGGCCCAGGCATCCAGCGCTGCAGAACGTGCCGCTGAAATCGCATTTCAACCGGATTTAGAAAAGGAGAAAGCCGTTGCCTGAAAAAAATGACGATATCCGCATCGGCGTGTTCCTCTGCCACTGCGGGTCCAACATCGCCGGATATCTGAATATGGAGGAACTGGCGGAGTTTGCCGAGAAGCTTCCCCACGTGGCCTTTGTGCAGAGAAACCTCTATACCTGCTCGGAAGGCGGCATCAATGAAATCAAGAAGGCGATCACAGAGCAGAATCTCAACCGGGTGGTGGTCGCATCCTGTACCCCCCGGACCCATGAGCCCCTTTTCCGGAGTTCCTGCGGTGAAGCCGGACTCAACCCCTACCTCTTTGAGATGGTCAATATTCGGGATCAATGCTCCTGGGTGCATATGAAAGAGCCGGAAGACGGCACCACCAAGGCCGAAGACCTCATCCGCATGGGGGTGGCCAAGGCCGCCCTGCTGGAGCCCCAAGAGGTGATCATGTCGGAGGTCGAGGTCCGGGCCCTCGTGATCGGCGGAGGCATTTCCGGCATGACCGCGGCCCTTGCCCTCGCCAACCGGGGATATGAGGTGGTCCTGGTTGAAAAGGAAGCGGCCCTGGGCGGGATGCTGAATCGACTGAACCGGCTGGGGCCCACCATGACCCCGGCAAGGGAGTTTGCCGAGGAAAAGGTCGGGGCCGTGACCGGGCATCCCAACGTCACGGTCTTTACGGGTGCCAGGGTTTTAGAGGCCCAGGGATTCATCGGAAAATATGCGGTGGACATTGAAACCGAATCGGGCGTCAAAAAGATCGACATCGGGGTAATTATCGTCGCCACCGGAGCCCGCCCCTTTGTGCCGGAGGGCCTTTATGGTTATGACGGAAAAAGGGTGGTGACCCAGCTTGAGATGGAAATGCTGCTCAAGGAGGGCCTGAGCCCGGATATTCAAAACGTCGTTATGATCCAGTGCGTGGGAAGCCGCAACGAGGAAAGGCCCTACTGTTCCAGGATCTGCTGCCAGACGGCGGTCAAGAACGCCATGCTCATCCGGGAGCAGAATCCGGATGCAAAGGTTACCATCCTCTATCGGGATATGCAGATGTATGGGGTGGAAAACGAGGAGATGTTTCGCGAGTCCAAGGCCAGAGGGGTCCGGTATATGAACTACGATCCTGGAAAACCCCCTGAGGTGGAGCCGGACAAGGTCCGGGTATATCATGCGCTCCTCGGCCGCGATATGGAGCTGCCGGCCGATCTCGTGGTTCTGTCCACCCCGCTTGTGGCACAGGAAGACGCAGAAGAGATATCCCGACTTCTCCGGGTCCCCGCAGATGAAAACGGGTTTTTCCTGGAAGGTCACGTCAAGCTGAAACCGCTCGATTTCGCCACGGACGGCGTTTTCTTGTGCGGCAGTGCACGGTTTCCGGCCAACATCCGCGAGGCCGTGGCCCAGGGCCTGGGTGCCGCCTCCAGGGCATCCATTCCCCTGTCCAAGGGGTCGGTGGTGGTGGAGCCGATCATATCGGTCTTGGCCGACGAAGACGCCTGCCGCGGATGCGGACTCTGCGTGGCCCTATGCCCCTACGGGGCCCTTGAGATACAAAAGACAGAAAAGGGGAGGAAGGTCCATGTCATCGATGTGGCTTGTAAGGGATGCGGGGTCTGTGCTGCCACCTGTTACCAGCATGCCCTCTCCATCAACTCCTTCACGGACCAGCAGATCAGGTCCCAGCTGGAGGCATATTTGGGCTGAGAACAGGCGATGGTGCGCCATCGTCCATTCTCGTTATTCAACAGTCAATGTTTAACGGTATGGGGGTTAAATTGGCCGATTTCGTTCCTAGGATACTGACGTTTTGCTGCACGTGGTGAGGATACGCTGCCGCAGACTTAGCTGGAGTTTCCAGACTACAATATACACCGGATATCAAGATTGTTCGGCTCATGTGCACGGGCAGGATCGACCCGGCCCTCGTGGCCGAAGCCTTTAAAAACGGTTTGGACGGCCTGTTGGTGGTGGGTTGCTATTTCGGAGACTGCCACTATATCACAGGGAACCACCAGGCAAAGGCCAAGCTGGACATGACCCGCAGGCTCTTAAAACACATCGGCATGAATGAAGACCGGCTGGCCTTCCGGCAGTGCTCTTCGGGTGAGGGCGCCGTGTTCGTGAAAATCGTCACCGAATTCGATGCCAAACTGCGCAGCCTGGGTCCCCTGGGCGGAGACGCGGATCGGATTCAGGGCCCTGAACTCTTCCAAAAGCTGGAGGCGGCCCGGGCCGTGCTTGCCGCCGAAAAGATCCGATGGGTCATCGGGAAACGAACTCCGTTTTTGGAATCGGGCAACATGTATGGCGAGATTTTTACGGAACACGAGTTCAATCGCGCCATCGACATGATCATCGTGGAAGAGATGGAGGTCCAGGAAATCCTTGCCAAGCTCAAACAGGGGTCACGATCCATCAAAGACCTGGCCAGCGAACTGGCCATTCCATCGGAACGGGTCTTTCGATACATGACCGCCCTCAAACGAAAGGGCATGGTGGCCCTGGACAAGATTGTCGGCCAATCGCCGATATTTCAGAGATTGTCGGCCAATCGCCGATATTTCAGTTAGTTCCTCAAGAGGTGTAACAACAGTGGATGATAAGAGCGTATTAATTGTTGGGGGAGGGATCGACGGGGTCGGCGAGGCCCTAGAGAAGGCGGCCAACGGAGTTGAGGTGACCATCGTGGAGAAGTTTCCGACCCTTGGCGCCGAGCGGATCCCCAGAGACCGGCTCATTAAGCCGGAGGATGCATTTGTCAATCCGGACCTGGACGCCGTGCGTCACCACGACCGGATCAAGATATTGACCTACAGCGACATCAAGAAGGTCACGAAGGATAACGGGAAGGTTCGGGCCCGCATCCTGAAGCACAGTCTAAGGGTGGATAACACCAAGTGCAACGACTGCAAGGCCTGCATCAAGGTATGCCCGGTCAACATGTTTGACGATTTTGACGAAGGGTTTACCTTCCGGACGGCCGTGGATTATTTCAACCCGGCCACGGGCGAATACAACATCTTCAAAGAAGACATGCCCGTCTGCCAGCGTACATGCCCGGTCAACCTGGACATCCGGACCTATGTGGGTCAGATCGCCGACGGTAACTATCTGGATTCCTTGGCCACCATCCGGGACCGGCTCCCCCTGCCGGGAAGTATCGGCCGGGTCTGTCCCCACCCCTGTGAGACGGCCTGTAATCGCCAGTACCTGGATGAACCGATCAGCATCTGTTTTCTCAAACGCTTCGTGGCCGACGTGGAGTTGAATCAGGGGATCGAACCGGTCTATGAAACCCCTGAAAAGACATTTTCCGAAAAGATCGCCATTATCGGCGCCGGCCCGGCAGGTCTGACCTGCGCCTATCATCTGGCACGGAAGGGGTATCAACACATCACCATCCATGAAGCCCTTCCCGTACCCGGCGGCTATCTCTGGGTGGGTATACCGGAATACCGGCTCCCGAAAGAACTCCTGAAGCGGGAGGTCGACCTCATTGCCGAGATGGGGATCGATATCCGCTACAACTCCCGGGTGGGGCGGGACATCTCGTTTGACGATCTCAGAAAAGACAATGATGCCCTATTTATCGGGGCAGGGTGTCACCGCGGGCTCAAACTGAGGGTTCCGGGTGAGGACGAATACGAAGGCAAGGGGATTGTGGACTGTGTCACCTTTTTAAGGGAACAGGCCCTGGGCAAGCCGTTCGATGTCAAGGGCAAGCTCATCGTGATCGGCGGCGGCAACGCGGCCATCGACTCGGCCCGGGTGGGATGGCGGATGGGCTTTGACGAGGTTTACATCCTCTATCGACGGACCAAGAAGGAGATGCCTGCCAACCCGTGGGAGATCGATGCGGCCGAACACGAGGGGGTGATCCTCCAGTATCTGGCAGCACCCGTTGAGATATTGGGAAAAAACGGGAAGGTCTCGGGCATGAAGTGCATCAAGATGGAACTGGGAGAACCCGATGCCTCGGGCCGTCGCAGACCCGTGGCCGTTGAGGGGTCCGAATATGTGATTGATGCCGAGACCATCGTGCCGGCCATCAGCCAGGGGACCAATCTCGAGTTTTTGGGTGACGATCACGGCCTGGATATCAACCGCTGGAATACATTCGATATCGATGAGGAGACAGGGGAGACCAATGTTCCGGGTATCTTTGCCGGCGGCGACGTGGTCACCGGTCCGAATATCGCCATACGTGCGGTCGCGGCGGGCAAAAAGGCAGCAGAGGGCATTCATACCTATCTCAGGAGCAAATAGATGATTTACGAAAAGCAGAAACGCTATATTATCCCTTTTGACGATGTCCCCACCCCCCGAGCCGAGATGCCGGAAATTTCGGTGGACGAGAGGCGGGGTAACTTCACAGAGGTGGAGACCGGGTTTCCCGAAGACGTGGCCGTGAATGAGGCCAAACGCTGCCTGAGTTGCCGGCGCTGTCTCGGATGCGCCCTCTGCTGGGCCGAATGCGGTCCTGAAGCCATCGATTTTTCCATGCCCGATGAAGAGCTGGATCTTGAATTTGACGACGTGGTGATCACAAAGGGACAGGACAACGCCTTTCATCCGGTGGCCCCGGAATTGGGATACGGAACCTATGCGGACGTCATCACCGATCTCCAGTTCGAGCGAATGCTCTCACCCACCGGTCCTACCGACGGCTTAGTGGTCTCGCCGTTGAACGGCGACATCCCGAAGCGATTGGGCATTGTCCAGGCTCACCCCGAGGCGGGTGACGACCATCTTCTCTCATCGGTTGTTTTAGGGGTCAATGAAGCGATTCTGGCCCTCGATGGAACAGACGAGTTGACGGTGAGTTTGATTTCCCCTCTGTGCGCGCCATTTAAAGAGGCATTTCAGGGCGAATCGGAAAAGATCACCGGGCTTACCCTCATTGACGGCATTCCTGAATCGGTCCAGCGGTCCGAGGAGGGAGACCCGCTCACCCTCAGCTATTCCCAAAACGGCGAAGCCTCCACAGAATCTTTCGACATGATCGTTTTGCTCACAAAACCGATGCTTTCCCCAGAGGTTCAATCCCTGAGTAAGAAGCTGGAAAAGCCGATTCCATAAAAAATGAACATGTCCGGCGGGTCAGTGGCTCTTTAAATATGCTTTGGCTTCGACCTGCCCCAACCCTGCGGCCTTGTTCATGTCTGCCATGGCCGCCCTCCTATCCCCTTTTGCCAGATGCACCACGGCGCGGTTATAGTAAAGGTTCGCATCCTTCGGGGTCAGCCTCAGTGCCGCTTGATAGTCCGCCAAGGCCTCCTGATAACGGCCCAGTTCATAGTAGGCATTGGCCCGGTTGCAGTAGGCATCCACAGCCGTGGGGTCCAGCTCGATGGCTCTATTGAAGTCTTCTATGGCCGATTTATAGTTTTCCAAACGGATATGGACCAGGCCTCTGTTATAGTGGGCATCCGCGTCTTCGTTTTTGAGCTCAATCGACTTGTTGAAATCGTCCAAAGACTGCTCGAGATTTCCCAGCTTGAGATGGAGCCACCCCCTGTTGAAAAAGGCCGTCTCATTCCTCTGGTCATTTTTGATGGTGTCATTCAGCTGGGCGAGTTGTTCTTTGTCGTTTTGGGTTTCTCGTACGCTTGACGCTTCACTGACCCGTTTTGTAGGAGTCGGCCCCGGCTTCGGAGGCGAAGCCTTGTTCGAGGCTCGAGTTTTCTCTACAGGCTTTTTGGCGGGTGAAGACGGCTTTTGGACCTTTTTATGATGGGTTGCTTTTTTCTCCTTAGGGGAAATCTTCAAGACAGGCTTAGCAGGGATGGGAAGGGGCGTCATTCTGCTGGTCTTTATGGCCTCTTCGATCACATTAAAATAGAGTCGGGGGGCGTCCTTGATGATAAACCCGATGGCCAGGAAAGGGAGCAGACCGATGAGTACGAGAAGGATCACATAACGCGCCCGGTTTTTGACCGGCGGGAAGTGAGTGGTTCCCGGGTCGTCGCCCACGGCGAGGCCGCCGATCTGCCACCGATAGATCATGCAGATGGACCACGGCATGAATAGACTGAACGTCAGCGCATTCAGGATCGACGTGATCAAAGAAATCCAGATGAACTTACCGAATCCGGCACCGAAGGAGGTCGTTTCTCCCCCGTATCGGCTGTGTTCTTCTTTCCACGCCCATAGTCTGTACATCCCCCAGATCGTGTAAATTCCAAGGGTGAGCATGGGAAGCAAGAAGAGGTGGATCAGGTAGAACAGGAACAACCCGCCACCGCTACCGGTGAATTGGCTGGGTTTTTCGTTTACCAGGGTGTGCTCGGCCCTCCAGCGGAAAAACCGGACCAGTGCCCACGGGAGGTAAAATCCCAACGTGAGGAGCGTCAAGAGGCCGTTGACCAACAGGATGACGAAAAGTTGCCCGCCGCTACCGGTGAAACTCACCGATTGATCATTGATGACCATGTGGGAGGCCTTCAGCCTGAAGAGGCGGACCAGACCCCAAGGCGCATAGATGCCAAGGGTGAGAAGCGTGAAAAGTCCCAAATGGATAATAATGGTGACGAAATACTGCCCACCCGTCCCCTTGAACTCGCAATTCCCTCTCGGCATTTTTTTACCTCCTGCTGTTTAAAAATATGCCGGTTCGAATTTTTCTTAGTCCAGGTAGTCCTCCCTCACCGGTGAAAAAACCTCAATGATGACCGAATCCTCGAGGATGTCAGCCGTATGCATCACATCCCCCGGGATGCACCAACTGTCCCCCGGTAGCGCCTCGAACGACTCATCGCCGGTGATGAATTTTATGCGACCGGAAACCATGTATCCGGTCTGTTCGTGCGGGTGGGCGTGCTCGGGAACACGGCTTCCCTTCTTCATCCTAAATTCGCACAAAAGCGTCTTATCCCCGTGGACCAGTGTCTTCATTCGAACCCCTTCCGCCGGGGTCTTATAGGCGGTGTCCTCGCGTTTGTAGAACATGGCATATTCCTCCTTAACCTGGTGTTGTTCTAAGAATCAGACCTCTCTGGGCGTATCAATTTTTCTATCACTTTCAGATCGGGCGGGGGAAAGGTAAACCCTGCAAGATCTGTGGGGGGGACCCACTTAAGCTCGCTGCACTGAAGGGTATCGGGCGTGCCGGATAAGGGCGTGCACTCGAACACGTGAAGGGAAATCCGCTTATCCGGGTATGCGTGCTCCACCTCCAGGAACATCTCATCGACCCTCACCTTGATTCCAATCTCCTCGGTGAGCTCCCGGGCCAAACACTGCTCCAGGTTCTCTCCCGGTTCCTGCTTCCCGCCGGGAAACTCCCAATAGCCCGCCAAATGGCTTCCTGTGGGCCTCCTGGTGATGAGAATCCTCCCATCTTTCCTTATGATGGCGGCAGTGACATGGTAATGGGGCAGCGGCATTACTCCCCCTCACCCCCTTGCAGTCTCAATCTGAGATAGGCCTCGCCCGCCTCCTCTTGGTCGGGGATCAGGTCGAGGACCCGTTTATATTCGGCCATGGCCCCGGAAGCATCGCCGGTCTTCTCTTTCAGCTTCGCCAGTTGCAGATGTAGTTTGGCATCCTCGGGTCTCGCTTTGAGGATGGCCTCCATCTGATGAATGGCCGCCTTATCCTTCCCGGTCTTTAAATAGGCCAGAACCAGGCATTCTCGAAAAAAGAGGGTGTTCGGGTACGCCGCTGATGCCCTTTTCATGATGGAAACAATGTTCTGATAGTCTCCCTTCTTTTGCAGGTATTCAAACAACTCCCCCATCCACGACAAAACGTCGGGCGCCTTGGCCTCAAGGAGCTTCTCCGCCTGGACCATCGCGCCGTCCGTGTTCTTCGTCTCGATGTAGGCATCGAGCAGATATTGTCTAAGCTGGACAGCCTTGGGATTGGCTGTCACCCCTTTTTTCAGGATCGGAATGATTTGTGTATATTGGCCCTTGTCTTTCAGGTAATTGTAGATGGATGCGTAAGGGAGTAGGGATTCGGGTTTCAGCTTGACGAGGGCCATGGCTTGTTCGAAGGCGCCTTCCTTTTGATTGAGCTGAGTATAAATATCGAACAGGATTTCGCGGACCGTTGGATCATCCGGATGGGATGTCACGTATCTGGTGAAATACGACCGTGCGGCATCGAGGTTGCCGGTCTCATACTCGAGGGCGCCGAGGTTGTACAGAAGGGTGTCGCTCTGGGGACTCAATCTGAGGAGCTTTTGGTAGGTTTCTTTCAGGTCTTTCTTATCGCCCTCTTTTTCCAAAATCTTGGCCATCAACACGAGCGCCTTTGCCGAGTCGGGTTGTTTTTTGAGGACGGCTTTGAGATGCTTCTTCGCCGATGCATACTGGCCTTTTTCGAATAGCCTTTCGGACAATTTTAGGCGGCCTTCCACGTCGTTTGACTTGAGGGTGATGGCATTACTCAGGTAGAAATCGGCCTTCTCTTTCTCTCCGATCTGCTCATAAAGATAGGAAAGATTATACTGTATGGTGGCATCCTTCTGATCCAGTTTGGCGGCATTAATGTATGCGGGAATAGCCTTTTTGAATTCACCGATCTGGGTATACAGGTAGCCCAGGCGCTTGTAGATCCAGAGGCTGTCTTTCTCATCTGTCCGTTTCAAGAGGGCCTCATACTCGTCTATGGCCTTGCGCCATTCTCCTCCCTTTTCAAGGGTTTCCGCCAGGGCCGCTCTCGCTTCGGTGTTGTCTGGTTGGAGTTTCAGAATCCTTCTGAGTATGGCAATGACCCCGTCGGTGTTATTCAGCTCGCGATAAATCTCCAAGAGTTCGGTCAGGATCTCGTAGGACTCATTTTTTTCCGCCATTTGGACGAGCATTCTGGCGGCGCTTTTCAATTTACCCTGAGCTTTGTATTCCTCGAGGAGCCTCAGCTTGAGGTGTTCGTTTCCGGGGTCGATTTTGATTCCTCTCTCGAGAAGATTCAGCCGCTTTTCGTCATCGATAATACGGTTTGCCTTCTCCAGCCAGTCTTCTGCAAAAGGCTGAATGACCCAAGTCAAATTGCCGATAACCTGGTTGTTATGTTTGATTTCAATGGGAAAGGTATATTTGTGAAAGGGATCTTTATTGGGGAGAATGTTTTGAAGACGTATGGGTTCATAACGAAGCGCGTTGACGTCAAAGTCTGTGGCCACCAGACGGACCCCGAGATTGAGGGGAATGCTCGTGGAAATCTCCACGATCTTGACCCGATCATCCGGGTGGAGACGTAACGTTTCCCCGGAGAGCACCTTGCGGGGTTCGTTATTGATGTCCAGAAGGATGTAGTTTACGCTATGGGAGGATTCGGAGAGATACGGCCACAACCACCAGCCTACAGCCGCAATGCCGACGATCAGCAGGGTTGACAGCCAAAAGGCAGGGCGTCTAAAAGCGGATTTTTTCCTGCGACGTTCCAGCAATGAACTGATCTCGTTTGAGGGTAACCTGAGACAAGAGTTCAGAAAACGGCTCAAGCCTCTATCAAACCTGAATTTCGGTACATTTGAGGCGACCCCTGTGCCGCCCGACGGGGCGGGTTCTCAGGGGCCTTTGGTTATGCGGTTTGGTTGGCCTTTTTCCGCTTCGGGGTTTTGCCCTCCCACATCAACAACACCGGACTGGCCACAAAAATGGATGAGTAGGTCCCCACGAGGATGCCCACCAAGAGGGCAAACGCAAAATCGTGGATGACCCCGCCGCCTAAAATAAAGAGGGCGGCCACCACGATCAGCGTGGTTCCGGACGTCAGCACGGTTCTGCTGAGGGTCTCATTGATACTGGTATTGATGGTTTCCGCAAAAGACCGTCTTCTGAAACGCCTCGTATTTTCCCGTATTCTGTCGAAGACGATGATGGTGTCATTCAACGAGTACCCGACGATGGTGAGAAAGGCGGCGATGATGGAAAGGGATATTTCTTTATCGGTCAGTGCAAATGCCCCCACCGTGATGGTCACATCGTGAACCAGGGCAACAATAGCGCCCAGGGCATATTTTAGGTTCAAAAACCAGCACAGGGTGAGTGTGACGATCAGGGCGACCACGATGAGCCAGGTGACACCGGCACCGAATCTTGAGAAGACATAGACCACAAAAGCGAGGGAAAGGGCCATGATGATGCTCATGCCCCACTTCAGTTCAAATCGGCCGGATATGTAGATGGCAATGAAGAGCAGCGCGTAAAATATGGCGAACAAGGCCTTCTGCCTCAAGTCTTCTCCCACCTTCGGTCCCACCATCTCGACCCGTCTCATCTCCACGCCCTTGCCAAACTTGTCTTTGAGGGCCTTCTCCACACGGTCTCCCAATCCCTCCAAATTCACATTGGTTTCCCGTATCCGGATCAGGTATTCCGACTGACCCGACTCACCGAATTCCTGGACAATACTCCTTTCCAGTTTTACCGGGCGCAAGGCATCCTTGATTTCCCCGGGAGTTCTTTTTTCCGGCAGTTTGACCTGAATCAGAACCCCTCCGGAGAAGTCGACGCCATAATTGGGTCCGCTCCTCAATATGAGAAGAAAAATGGTCATGAGGATCATCAGTCCGGAAAGACCGAATGCGATGTGCCGCGCACCGATAAAGTTCAGATTAATGCCTGGTTTTATGATTTGCATCGAATGACTCCACCTCGGGTGTTTATCGTTTTTAAAGACGGTCCTAAATGCTGATCCGTTTCATTTTCCGTACAACGTAGAGATAATCAAACATAATTCTGGTGACGAAGATGGCCGTGAAGATGCTGGCCAATATTCCGATACTCAGGGTGACGGCAAAGCCCCTCACCGGGCCTGTGCCGAATTGGAACAGGACCAGGGCCGCTATGAGCGTGGTGACCTGGGCATCGAGGATGGTGACGAGGGCCTTTCCATAGCCGCCTTCGATGGCGGCTCGGGCTGTCTTTCCGAGCCGCAACTCCTCGCGGATCCGTTCGAAAATCAACACGTTTGCATCCACACTCATACCGATGGTCAAGATGATGCCGGCGATTCCCGGCAGCGTGAGGGTGGCGCTGAAAAAGGCCAGACCCGCCATGATGAAGATAATATTCAGGAAGAGCGCCATATCCGCGATGAGGCCCGACAGACCGTAATAGATGACCATGAAGAGGATCACGATGGCCCCGCCGATGAGCATGGATTTGAACCCCTTTTCTATGGAGTCCCGTCCCAGAGAAGGTCCCACGGTCCGTTCTTCTATGATTTTCACCGGAGCGGGGAGTGCACCGGCCCGCAACACAATGGCCAGATCCCTGGCCTCATCGGTGGTATATCGTCCGGTGATCTGGGCCCTTCCGCCGGAGATTTTGTCCTGGATGACCGGTGCTGAATTGACCTTATTATCGAGGACGATGGCCAGGCGTTTTTTAATGTTCTGTCCGGTGATCTGCTCAAAAATTCTTGCCCCCCTTGCGTCAAAGGAAAGCGAGACATAGGGTTCATTGTACCGGCTGTCGATCTGTACCCGTGCATCGGTGATATATTCCCCTGTCAGGGCCGTCCGCTTTTTCAGGAGATAGGGGATCTTTGTCTGGCGCCCGGTTTGGGGATCTGTGGAGATCTGATAAAGAATTTCATCCCCCGGGGGGATGTTGCCTTTTAACGCTTCTTCAACGCTGTGTTCATCATCCACCAGCTTGAACTCGAGGAGTGCGGTTTTCCCAATCAGGGCGATGGCGCGTTTGGGGTCCTTAATACCGGGCAACTGGATCAGAAGCCGGTTGTCTTCCTGTGGCCGGATATCCGGTTCACTCACGCCAAATTGGTCCACGCGGTTTCGAATCGTTTCGAGGGCCTGGTCCACGGCCATCTTTTTGACGCGGTTGACTGCCTTGGGAATCAACACGAGCCTGAAAGACGGCCGACCGTCCTTTTCTCCCAGGGACTCGAGCTCGAAATCAGGATAGCTGGTTGCCAGAAGATCTCTGAAGACGGCGCTATCATCCGGCCGCATGAGCGTCACCAGGATGCCGTTGAGCCCTTCTCGCTGCAACTGGACATATCGTATTTTGTCTTCCCTCAGGTCTCGTTTCAATTCCTCCACCACCCGTTCCAGGTGAGTTTCAACCGCCTTTGATGCCTGAACCTCCAACACCAGGTGCATCCCGCCCTGAAGGTCGAGTCCCAGCTGAATCTGGTCATCGGGCAGGAGGCTGGACCACCATGTCGGCGGTCCGCTCGTGATGGAGGGAATGAGATAGACCACCGCCCCCAATATAGTAAATAAGGCTATTGCACTACGCCATTTTAAGCTTTTCGCCACTTGTTCCTCTCCAAATTGAGGTGATTCGCCTGCTGGTTTTGCTACTGCCCTTTACCGGCTACTCCGGAGATGGAGCCTCTCGATACCTTTACCCTGACTTTGGGGGCGATTTCCACGGTGACCACATCATCGGTGATTCCGGTGATAACGCCATGAAGGCCGCCCGAACTGACAACTCGATCCCCCTTTTTCAAGGAACTGAGCAACTGCTTGTGCTGTTTTGCCTTTTTCTGCTGGGGTCTGATCAGCAGGAAATAGAAGATCGCGAACATGAGGATGAGGGGCAGGAACGCACCAAAACCGCCGCCTTCTCCACCTGCTCCGCCACCGCCTGTGCCCATCGCATACGCCAAAAAATCCATTTTCAAAAACCTCCCTTTCGTCCCTTAGGACAAGTGTGTTTCCCATACCATATTACGGGGTGGGTTAATATCCGCTCCTAATGACTAATTTACCTCATTGCCCTTCTGTTGAAGTTCATAAAACGTGTCCCTGTATTCTGTCAACCGGTCTTCTTTAATGGCGGATCGCAGGTCGGCCATCAATTGTGCATAATAGGTCAGATTATGGATCGTGTTCAGCCGATAGGCCAGAATTTCCCTGGCCATGAATAGGTGCCTCAGGTAGGCCCGCGAGTAGTTGACGCATGTATAGCAGCCACACGATCCATCCACCGGTTTGGGGTCCCGGGCATATTGGGCATTCTTGATGGTCACTTTTCCCCTCTTGGTGAACAATGTGCCATTTCTGGCATTTCGTGTGGGCATCACACAGTCGAACATGTCCACGCCCAATCTGACGGCCTCCACGAGATCCTCCGGTGCCCCCACTCCCATCACGTATACGGC
>JARRPY010000052.1:0-16213 GCA_037382425.1 Deltaproteobacteria bacterium | reverse complement strand
ATCTTATCGCTCAGCGAATCGATGAACCTCTGGGACCAGTTGCGTTCCCGTTCGAGTGCCTGCGCCAATTCCTCAGGGACCTTTTTGCTTTTTTCCGGCATGACATCCTCCATTTCGCTCGTCCTTGACTTGGCCCTTCTTCCCCATTATAAGAAAAGCATTTCGGAGATCAAAGGGTTTTATCCAATCCGTGACCATGGAGGAGGGCATCATGGATATCATCAACATCAAAGATATTGAAGAAAAGAAGGTGGAAACCTTTCCCTATCGAGGGAAGCCGTTGAGAGTGAACAAGGTGGGCATTCGGTGGTTGAGCCAGGCCGGGCCTGAGGATTCGCCGGACTATGGCCTTAGATATTTTACTGTCGGGCCGGGCGGCGAGATTCCCATCCACAAACATTTCTATATCCAGACCATGTACATTTTAAGGGGCCATATGACGTGCTGGGCACATGATCCGGAAACAGACGAAAAGATCCGCGAACAACAGGTCGGCCCTGACGATGCGATCTTTATCCCCAGCATGGAACCCCACAGCATGAAAAATGTCAGCGAAAGCGAGGAGGCTGCCTTTCTCTGCTGCATCGCCAACGTGTATTCGGATGAGGAGATCTCGGCCTGAGATGACCGGGCGTTAGGGACCTTAAGGACGCTTCCTTCAGACCCATGACCAACCCAAACGAACAGGAACGAAAAGCGAAGAGGTGCCGCTGCAGTGAAGAACCCCGGCTGGTGAAGCGGTGAAGCGGCGTCTATTTTGTCTGCAGGTCCTGCGGGTCAGAAAGGCGCCTCGGAATAGAGGACATCACCGATGAAGTCGAGGAACAGCTGGCCGCCATGAGGTGTGATCGATTGTGACCGTGATCCCATTTAAGATAGAACTCGCTCGACGCGCTTTGAGCCAATAGGAGGATTGATTTGGGTTCGGCGTATTCCCCAGAGCCTGCCAATAAGCCATGATCAAGGAGACCTTTGAAAAACGCTTGAAGATCGTGCCACCTGCTCATCGGAAAAGCTTTTCGAGCGTTTCCTTCAGCTGCTTCATCTCATAGGGCTTGGCCATGGCCGCTACAAACCCGTAGGTCTCAAAATCAGTCATGTGGGGATCGTCGGAATGGCCGCTACACACAATGGCCTTGACATTCGGATCCATTTTTTTGAGTTCCCGGATCGTCTCCTCGCCCCCCATACCGCCCTTAGTGGTAAGATCGAGGATAACGGCATCGAACGGTTCGTCTGAATCCAGATATTTTCGGTACATTTCAATGGCCTCCGTACCGTTTTGAGCAGTGGTGGCCTCATGCCCCAGTCGTTCCAACATGTGCGGGGCCACGTTACGGATCATCTCTTCATCGTCCATCAACAATACCCGTTTTTTGGCCGGCGTTTTATCGGTTTTGGAAACACTGCCGCTCTCAACACCTTCTGTGGCAGGCGCTGCAGGAAGATAGATGTGCACCACCGTGCCCTTGCCGGGGATTGAATCAACGGCAATATATCCACCGTGCTTTTTTACATTGGCGAAGGCCGTGGCCAGACCCAAGCCCATCCCCTTCCGTGCGCCCATGGGTTTGGTGGAAAAATAAGGGTCGAAGAGTTTGCTTAGATGGTCTTTGGGTATCCCCAAACCCTCATCCTCTATGCTGAGATGCACATAATCACCCGGCTTCAAGGAAGCCCCCGAAACTACGGTACGATCCCCCACCCGCAGGTTCTCAGCCCTGATGGCGACGCTCCCCCCGTCCGGCATGGCCTCCACCGCGTTGGCCATGACATTTCTGAAAACAGATGCCAATTTATGCGGATCATGAGGGATTGGCCACAAATCATCTGAGATGGACTCGTCCACTGATATGTCATTCTCGGTGGGGATGTTACGGCTGACGCTTCTTAGAAGCGGCGTGATGGGAATCAGCTCTTTGACCGGGGCGCTTCCCCTCGAAAGGGCCACAAGCTCCTTGGTCAAATCGGTGGCCTTTTTGGAGGCCTTATCCACCTCAACCAAGAAGTCCGCCAACTGAGATCCTGTATCCGCCTCTTGTAAAGCAAGAGACACGTTTCCCATGATAATCGCAAGCAGGTTGTTATAGTCGTGGGCAATACCTCCGGTCAGGGAAGCAATGGCCTCCATCTTTCGGGCCTGAAGGAGCTCGTCTTCAAGCCGCTTTCTTTCCTTTCTCGCTTCAATACGCTGGGTCACATCCTGTCCGATCCCGCTGATATACGGATCATCGCCTTCAGGCTCAACCAGCTTGCTTCGATACTGGACAAAGGCCTTATCCCCGTCCTTTTTAAAGTAGGCAGCGGTTCCTTCGTAGTACCCGTTCTTTTTTATGCCGGCAATGTATTCGGTTTCGAATAGCGCTCTCACTTCAGGCGCCATGAATTCCGCGGCTTTCCGGCCGATCAATTCGTCTTCCTCATAGCCGAACCTCTCACACAAGGACGGATTTACGGACAGGAAACGACCCTCTAGATCCTGCGTGTAAATCAAATCAGAGATGGAATCGAAGAGTTCTCTAAAACGCCGCTCTGATGTTCGCAGCGCCTGCTCTGCCTCCTTTTGCGCCGTGATATTCTGAAAAGTACCGATCAGTTTGACGGTCTTTCCGTCCATCATCTGCGGTTGGCAAACCGTTCGTACCCACAAGTGTTTGCCTTTTGCCGTAACGAAGCGCAACACCATATCATACGGCTCACCGATTTCTAAGGCACGCCGGATGGCTTTTGACAAACGGTCTCGGTCATCCGAGTGGAAAAAATCGATGGCCTCTTCAAGCAGCGGCTTGTGCTGTGACGGGACCTCGTGAATACGGTAGGTTTCTTCGGTCCAACTCACCTCCAGTGTTTCGGCATCCAGTTCCCAGCCCCCTACCCGCGCCATGCGACCGGTAGCATCCAGAAGCCGTTCACTCTTACGCAACGCCTCCTCGGCGCGTTTCCTTTCAGTGATATCGTGCGCCATTTCGAGGACGCCTAAGAGATTTCCCTTTTCATCAAAAACCGGCTCCCCCTTTTCATCCCAAACTCTTCCGTCCGGCGTCTGAATAATCGTGCGTTCGGTTTTTCTTGTGTTGAACGCTTTTATTGTGGGACACCCTTCACAGGGCTTTTCAGGGTCAGCCCAAATCTCGTGGCACTTGCGCCCGATCAGGTCAGAAGGCGGTTTTCCCACCGACTCTGCCGACGCGGTGTTGGCCCATATCACTTCCAGGTTTTCGTTCACAAAGGCAAGATTGATGGTAAAGCCATCGAGTATGGCCTTTTTTTGCCCGTCGGACACGGACAACATCTTCAGATCTTGCTTATGCCGCACGTTTTCCTTTTCGAGATCCTTTATTCTCTGTTCCAGATCCTCATAGGTCGGTTTGCTGGTCAATGGGACCCCTCCCGTATTTTTCCTTCCGTCTCCTACCGTTCCTGTATCGACCGGCTTCGAGTCTTTCTTCGGCGGTCACACCCCATTGGCACCTCATTTTTGTGCATTCATTTTCTTTATAGGCCCGTTTGAAAACAATGTAAACAGGCAACCCCCCTTGATTTTATATACTCGGGTCAGAAGTCTGAAGGATTTGAGGAGAAGTTACGCCTTCTTACCCCACGGGGCGAATTTCAACAGGAGGAGCATACCCGGGACGGCAATGAGGGTACAGGCGATAAAAAACCATCCCCATCCCAGATGCTTGGCGAGAAAACCGGTAGGCGCCGAAGCCATGACCCGGGGGACGCCCATGAGGCTGCTCAGGAGGGCATACTGGGTGGCGGTGAATCGCTTGTTGGTGATACTGGCCATAAAAGCCACGTAGGCGGCCGTTCCCATGCCGCCGCTCAGGTTTTCAAAGCCGATGACGCCTGAGAGCGCCGTCACGCTGGGACCGATACGGGCGAGCAGGGCGAAACAGGCCGTGGACAGTGCCTGAAGGAATCCGAAAATCCACAGAGACCGGTTGATCCCCAGGCGAATCATGATCACCCCGCCGATAAGGCTGCCCCCGATGGTGGCCCAAAATCCGAAGAGCTTGACCACCGCGCCGATCTCGGTCTTGCTAAAGCCGATATCCAAATAAAATGGGATGCTCATGGCACTGGCCATGGTATCCCCTATCTTGTAAAAGAGAATGAAGGCCAGGATCCAAAGTGCACTGGGACGGGAGAAATACTCCACCAGGGGATCGATCACCGCTTCCTTGATCGATTGCGGGGGGGTCATACCCCCAATATCCGGTTCCCGGGCCAGGAGCGTGGTGAGAATGCCCGGGAACATGCAGGCCGCCATGATCAGGTACACCGCGGAAAAGGGGATATAATCGGCCAGGATCAACCCGCCTCCGGAAGCCAAGAGCATACCGACCCGGTAACCATTGACGTAGAGCGACGACCCCAGACCCAGCTCCTCATCCGTAAGGTCCTCCCGCCGGTAAGCGTCCACCACAATATCCTGGCTGGCACTGAAAAACGTGACCAGAAAGGCGGCCAGGGCCACGCCCCATGGGTGCCGGCCGGGGTCGGTACATCCCAGCCCGGATATGGAACAGACCAGGGCCAACTGGGCCACCAGTAGCCATCCCCTGCGTCGCCCCAGAAACGGGAGCGTGAACCGATCCAGAAAAGGCGCCCACAGAAACTTGACCGTATAGGGGAGTCCCACCAGGGACATCATCCCGATGACCGTCAGATCCACGCCCGCGTCTTGCATCCAGGCCTGCAGCACACTGATGGTTAAAAGGAGCGGGAGACCGCACGCAAATCCCATGACCAGGGCCACCAGCATCCGCGGGCTGAATATGGTCTTGAGGGTGGATGATCGGGCTTGAAGCGGCATGGGTTGGATTTTTGATTGGTGATTGGCGATTGGCGATTGAAAAAGGGAGAGGAGCAGAAACTCTCTGTTACGGGCTCACATTCAAGGGTTCTAGCTTTTCCCGCTTCCGCTTCGCTTCAGCCGGGATCTTCAATCGGTGTCAGGGACAAAGCGTGAACTGTGAGCAGATGTATCCCTTCTAATTCAGAACCAATCCTTGGCAAGGGCGTGGCGTGGGCCACAAACCCATGTTCATGGCGGCGTTTCCAAAAGAGACCGTCATGCCCCCGCTTCAACGGCCTAAAATGTTACCGTATTTCAAATACCAATGCTCAGGACTTGAGGGTCTCGATGGTTTCGGCGATCTCCTGGGGCGTAACGCTTTGTCGAAGGGTTTCCATTTGCTTCATGACCTCGGCAAACCGTATCCCCTCGGCCGCACTGATCCACTCCAGCTGGAGTCTTTCCGGACGAATCCCGAGCTTGACCATCTTTTTATGGACCTTTTGGATCCGCTTTTCCGTCCAGTGGTTGGCATCGATGTAATGGCAGTCCCCGATGTGGCACCCGCTCACCAGGATCACCGGTGCACCGGCCCTAAAGCCGTCCCAGATGAATTTTTCATCCACACGGCCGGAGCACATGGTCCGGATCAGTCTAACATTGGGCGGATACTGGAGTCTGGAAACCCCGGCGTAGTCTGCCCCGGCGTAAGAGCACCAGTTGCAGGCAAAAGCCAATATCTTTTCCTGGGTCCTGTCCTCTAAGAGGCTGTAAACCTGGTTGAGAATTTGCCCGTCCGTGAAATGATTCATCACGATGGCATCAAAGGGGCATTCCGCCGCGCAGGTGCCGCATCCGGCGCAGGCGGCCGTGTTCACCGAGGCCGGGATTTTCTTCTTTTTATCCACGGTAATGGCATTGTAGGGGCAGACCTCTGCACATTTTCCGCATGCCTTGCACGCCTCTTCCACCACCGTGGCGGTAATGGCCTCGGTGGTAATCTCTCCCTTGTGCATGAGGCGGATGGCCCGGGCCGCTGCAGCAGAGGCCTGGGTCACGCTCTCCTTGATATCCTTGGGCCCCTCGGCGCATCCGGCGTAGAAAATGCCCCGGGTGGCGGCATCCACCGGTTGCAGTTTGGGATGGGCTTCCAGAAAAAAACCGTCGGCGTTGAGTTGAAGTCCCAGCATCTCCTGAAGCCGCTGCGTGCTCGCATCCGGCTTGATGCCCAGGGCCAGTACCAGCATATCCAGGTGATGTATCTCCAGCTTTCCGGTGGATGTATTTTCCACGGCCACATCCAGGCCCTTGTCATCCGCTTCTTCCACCGTTCCCGGCAGTCCCCTGATGTACTGGACCCCCAGCCTCCGGCTCCGGGTATAGAGTTCTTCAAATCCCTTGCCGAACGCCCGGATATCGATATAAAAAACCTTCACTTCTATGTCGGGGTAGTGCTCCTTGAGCATGAGCGTGCTCTTGACGGTGTTCATGCAGCAAATGTTGGAGCAGTAGCTGCCGCCCTTTCTGGCGGAACGGGACCCCACGCACTGAATAAAGCCGACGGAAAGGGGTCGCTTTCGGTCCGTGGGGCGGATGATCTCGCCCTCGGTGGGTCCCCCGGCATTGATCAGCCGTTCGAATTCGAGGCTGGTGAGGACATTTTCAAACCGGGAATAGGCGTATTCGTCCATCTCGGTGGGATCATAGACATTGAGTCCGGTGGCCACTACAATGGAGCCCACCTCCTCTACGATCTCCTCGTCCGACATGTGAAAATCGATACATTCCTTGTCACAGGCCTCAAGGCACTTGCCGCATACCACCGGGTTGTGCCCCAGACACTCATTGGCGTTCAAGACATAGGCAGAGGGAACCGCCTGAGGAAAGGGCGAAAAAATGGCCCGTCTGGAAGAAAGCCCCAGGTTGAATTCATCCGGACGCACGACCGGGCAGACCGCCGCACACTCGCCGCACGCCGTGCATTCCTTCTCATCCACATACCGGGCCCTTTTGAGGATATTGACCTTGAAATTCCCCACATATCCTTTAACGTCCTTGACTTCACTTAAGGTGTGGAGGGTGATCCGTGGATGTCGACCGACATCCGTCATCTTCGGACCGAGTATTCAGATGGAGCAGTCCATGGTGGGGAAGGTCTTGTCCAGCTGGGCCATGGTACCGCCGATGGTCGGTTCCTTTTCCACCAAAACCACCTCATAGCCGTTGTCCGCCAGATCAAGGGCGGCCTGTATACCGGCCACACCGCCCCCGATCACCAGAGTCCGCTGAGTGAGGGGCAGCGTTTCCTCCTCGAGCGGTTCCAGGAGGCGGATACGAGAGACCGCCATTTTGACCAGGTCCGTGGCCTTTTGCGTGGCCGCATCGGGCGCGTTCATATGCACCCAACTGCACTGCTCCCGCAGGTTGGCCATCTCCAGGAGATAGGGGTTGAGCCCCACGGATTGGATCATCTGTCTGAAGGTGGGTTCGTGAAGCCTGGGTGAACAGGAGGCCACCACCACCCGGTCCAGGCCGAATTCCTGGATATCGTCCTTGATCTCCTGCTGTCCCGGTTCCGAGCAGGCATACCCGACATCTCTTGAAACGACCACATCATCCAGTTGTGCCGCAGTCTCAGCCACCTTGGCGCAGTCCACGGCCTGGGCAATGTTCAATCCGCAATGGCAGACATACACCCCAATACGGGCCTTCTCGTCCGGATGGTCATCTTGTTTGACACGCACGTTTCCTTCCATTTCTTCCTCGGGCCTTATTTGAGGGGGTTTTCTCATCAATCCTTATTCCCATTGGATGGTCTTGGCCAGAACCGTGCTGAGATCCATGAGGTCCATCTTCAGATCGTCCCCTCTAAACGGATCTTCCATGGCGCAGCTCAAATGAATTTGACATTTGGGACAGGCGGTCACCAGGATATCGCTTCCGGTATTATGGGCATCCTCCAGCCTTTCCACCTGGAGCGCCTTGCTGAAGGCGTCACAACCGATCCACGCACTGTTGCCGCAACAGATGGCATTGGTGCCCCAATTGGCCATTTCGGTAAATGCGACCGGCCTCAGCCGGTTGAGGAGCTTTCTCGGCAAATCCGGACGGTTCTCAAGCCGACTCAACCGACACGGATCCTGAAACGTCAATCGTTTGTTGAGTTTCTTGAAATCAACGGCGCCCTTGTCGATCTCTTGTTCCAAGAACTCATATAAATGGGTCACCTTGAGATCCAGTTCAATGCCCCGGCTGGCATAATCCCGCTTCAGGGTGGTGTAGCACTCGGGGCATGCGGTGATAATTTCTTCAATGCCCCGTTCATGAAAGGCATCCCGGTTCAACCTGGCCAGCTTCAGGAAATTGTCCCGGTCACCGGACCACAACAGGTCATGGCCACAGCATCGCTCCCCCGGCAGTAGCGCCGGATGGACATCGAAAAAGTTGAGAAGGGAAAGACTGTTCACCAGGCTCGCGCGGGTATTGACGCCGAGGTGCTTTTTGAAAAAGATATCAAAATAAGGAGCGCATCCCCCGAAGAAAAGCGTCTTGCTGTTGTTGTCGATCTGTATATCCTCATCAAGCCAGTCCCAGTGATTGATAGGGAGGTCCGCTTCGGTCATGGTCCGCATGAGGGAATGGAAAAAGCCGCCGTGGGCCGCATATCTGTCCGGGCTTCGCCGCATCAGAAAGCCGCGCAAATCCCGGATGAATTCGGGAAAATTGACCGCCGAAGGGCATCGGTCATAGCAGAGACCGCAGGTGAGGCACGCCCATATATCCTTCTTGACGGCCGGATCATCCATCTTTCCTGCAATCACGGCATTGGCGATACGCCGGGGCGAGAACGGTTTCCCTGCGAGGGTTAACGGGCAGGCAGAAGAACACTTGCCGCATTCCTGACACGCGTACACATCATGGAGTGATAAGAGCTCAGCGAGCGTCTCATCCCGTTCATCTTTTCCTCTCGCCTCGCGACCCGGGGAAATGGGGCTTCGCCCCAACTGCCTGAGCTCTTTTGTGAACTGAGTCAGAAACTTAAGGAGTCGTTCGGGTTCGTCCGGCAGGAAATTGCCCAGACGGAGACGTCCTCTGCCGAGACCCAACAATTCCAGGATCCCTTGGGTGTCTTCCACATGCTCCTGTGCATTGGTGGTCCCGCTCCCGTAACGGCACGAACCGGCTTCACACCCCAGAAGGACGACCCCATCCGCCCCCATCTCAAAGGATTTCATCAAAAGGGCCTTGGTGATCCGTCCGGCACAGGGAATTCGCACCATCTTAATTTCACCGGGTATGGGAGCGGCATCATCCTGAAGGGTCTGATACGCCGCGTGGGGCCCCCAGCCGCACATAAACAGTATAATATTGAGATCGGTCATCTCATTATCCTTCATTCCACCAACACCTCTTCAAGGAGCCGCTCCAGATATCCCTGGTTTCTGTAGGGGCTGTCCGCCGCATCGGAGGGGCATACGGAGATACAGTTCCCACACCCCTTGCACAGGGCCTCATCCACCGCGGCATACCATCCCCCGACACCGTTCGTCTGAAGCGACACCGCCCGGTAAGGACAGGTGGCCACACACCGACCACATCCGCGGCACCGGTCTTCGTCGATCACCACGGTATAGCCTTTGCTCTGTCTCGGTCCTCGGGGCATGATGGCCGCGGCCAGCACGGCGGCCGCAGCGCCCTCTCTTCGCTGAGACACACTCATTCCCGGGGGGCTGGCCAGGAAGAGTCCGGCAATGGGGGAGACACCCGGATAATTGAAGGGGGTCCCCGGCACCCCTCGTTGCTGAGAGATAAATGTCAGGATCTCCGTATCCAGGCCTTCCTGGGGAAGATAGGGAACCACGCGCCGTGATCGCTCGTCCAGGATAACCGTGCCCACCTGCAGGAGCTGTGAAAATCGGTCTGTCTCCACATGGACCTGAAAATTTCCCAGGGTACCGCTCAGCCCGGTCACGGTCGATCCTTCGAAACTGTGAATATTGGGATGAGTGAAACGGGGTTTGAGAGATTTATCGCCTCTCCCGAACGCCAGTACCTCGAACCCGGCCGACGCCAGGGTTACGGCGCTGTTTACGGCGGCTTCCGACTCGCCGATCACCGCGGTGGCGAAATTATAGGTTCGCATGGGGGCGGGAAGCGATTTCAAGTGCCTGGCCCGATCGATGGATCGCCCGATGATACCCGTAAACCGCCGGAGGGCTTGGACCCGGTCATCCAGTAAATGGCGCAGGACCTCACCCCGCAGATTGCAGGTTTCCACCATGGAGCGACTGATGCCGGTGCCATGAAAAAGCGCCGTCTTGAGACGGCTTCGCTGATCCGTACAGGCACTGCACACAAAATCGAGCGGACAACAGACACACGAGGCGAGAACGACCCGGGTCAACCATTTCTCCCGGATTGACCTCAAAATGGAAGCGCTCCCCTCGGGCACACAGGCGGCCGGCATGACTTCCGCGTGAACAATGCCCTCCCTCTCCGAGAGGCCTTCCACAAATTGGTTCATCTCATCCAGCCAGCCGAGGGACTGATTACACTGGCACACGAAGACGCCCATGCATCGGCGGGGAGGCCTTGGGATCGGCGATAATCACCACCCCTGCATGCTCCACACGGGTCTCCTCCGCTTCGGCCTGATCGACGGCCCCAATGGCCGCGCAGGCCTCCTTGCACAGGAGGCATTCCGAACAGAAACCGCACTGGAGACACCGTTCGCATTCGCTGACAACCTGAGATTCATTCAGTCCCAGGGCCACTTCACCGAAATTATCTTTCCTCGCCGCCGCCTGTTTCTCCGGCATGACCACACGTGCCACAGAGGGAATATCCTTGGGAATCTCTCGAAACGCTCTATCTTTGGGTCTCCGGGTTTGGGGATTCACACCGGTCTGTCCGGCGAGATCCATGTGAATGGCACGGGCCGCCTGCTTCCCGCTGGCCATGGCCTGAACCACCGAAGAAGGACCCGTCACCCCGTCGCCCGCCGCATAGACGCCCGGGATCCCGGTGCGACACGCATCATCCACCGTCATCAGCCCGCTGTCCGTCACCTCGAACCCTCTCGGGCTTCCACCGGACATATTGCGTTTATGAAAGGTTCCCATCTGTCCGATGGCCACAACGGCACGATCAAATACGAGATCAAAGGATTCGGCACCCTCAACGATCACCGGCCACGGAATACCGTTTTCATCCGGCGGGCCGGGCGTTGTGGGTTTGCATCTCAGATGCGAAAGGACACCGTCTTTTCCCTTGAACGCCACCACCTGAACCCGGTCTTTTATCGGAATACCCTCTTCCACGGCACCCTGGATCTCTTCTTTATCTGCGGGAATGAGATCCTCCGGAAACCAGGACAGAAGCGTCACATCGGCACCCGATCGTTTGAGGGCCCGGGCCAAATCAAAGGCGGCGTTGCCGTCCCCGATCACCGCAATGGATTGTCCGGCATACTCGCGGGCGGGATGCCCATCCACAATTTTACCGCTTTCCCGGCCCACGCCATCCCGGTACAACCCGTTTAAGACCCGGATACACCCTTCCACCTTTTCAAGATCCTCGCCCGGAACTCCCAGTGACCGGTCCGTCCAACTGCCCGTGGCGATGAGCACCGCGTCTTGGTCCTTGCCGGGGCCGTCCGCGAAATCAGAAATGTTCACTGGATGCGATGTCTCGAACCTCACCCCGAATTTCTCGATATGGTCCAACTCCCGGTCAAGAATATCCCTGGGAAGGCGGTGCGGCCCGATGGCGTAACGCAAAAACCCGCCGGCCTGGTCCTCTTTTTCGTATACCGTTACCCCGTATCCGAAGCGGGTCAGTTCGGCAGCCGCGGCAAGGCCTGCCGGGCCGGAACCGACCACGGCCACCTTTTTGTCCTTGACCTGGTGCTCAGCGTCCTTCGTTTCAGCAGGGAAGGTATTCGTATCTTCAGGATGCGTCCCTTCATAATCGGCCAAAAAGCGCTTGATATCCCGTATGGCAATGGGGTCATCCAGTTCCCCGCGTCGGCATTCTTGCTCACAAGGGTGGGTGCAAATTCGACCGCAGATACCGGGCAGGACATTCTCCCTTCTCACCACGGCCAGTGCCGCTTTGTATTGTCCGGCCCGGGTAAGGGCGATATAGGCCTGGGCATTCACCCCGAGGGGGCATGCCGTCTGACAGAAAGGGGTCTCGCGTTTGTCGATCACGGCCCGGCCGGGGAGCGCCCGCCTGCTGTTGATTTGGATGGCCCGTCCGCCGTCATCATCGCTCACCGGACAGACCGCAGTACAGCGTCCGCACAGGATGCAGCGATTTGGATCCACGAAGGTCTGTCGCTGTGTAATTTGGGCACGGAAGCCCTGTGGGGTATGTTTGATGGCGTCCACTCGCGCCGGCACGAGACACTGTATGGTGGGGTTTCTGAAAATCCGCAACAGACCGGATCGGTGGGCGAAATTGAGGGGCAATCCCGAAGGGAGCCGCCATTCCTCTTTCGCCAGTTTCCGGTCCAGGTCGGCCTCCTCATCCACGAGGATCACCGGGATGTCGAGTTCACCCAGTTTATTGGTGGCCGCGATCCCCGACGGGGTGGCCCCGATAACGATCACTCGGTGTAAACGGTCTTTGGGACGCGCCATGGTCAGGCCCCCGCCTTTCTGCCGGTCTTCTTTTCCCTTCCCTTGAGTATGGCCAGCCCATAATCATATCCCTTGTTAAATGCCTTGGTATTCATCTCTTCGGTCCCCTTGGGAACGGATTCGATTACGGTGTTGCGTGCGGCCTCCACGGACACCACACCGGTGATTGCGGAGAGAAAGCCGAGCATAATAATATTGGCCATCATCACCCTGCCCAACTCCTCGGCCATCCGTGTGGAGGGGATGGAGAACGCCTCCACAGGCGCGCCACGGGCCTGGACAAGGTCCTGGTCGATCAAGAGCATGCCGGCCGGTTTCAGCTGACCGATGAATTTGTCATAGCCCGATTGGGATAGGCACACCAGGATGTCGGGTTCTCTGATGTACGGATAGTGGATGGCACCGTCGGAAATCACCACCTGGGCACTGCAGGCCCCTCCCCTGGCCTCGGGGCCGTAGGCCTGGACCAGCGTGCTGTTCCTGTGGTCTCCGATAACCGCCGCTGATCCCAGAATCTTTCCGGCCAGCACAATACCCTGTCCGCCGAATCCGGTCAGAATAACTTCTTTTTTTAACGTGCCCTTGTCGTTTCCGCTCATAAATTCAGGCCTTGTGAACGAATGGGTTGATATGGGAAGAACACTTCTTGATTGCCGGCCTAAGCGGCCTTTTCCTCCAGCAATTCCCGTGGCCGGCAGGTGTTGTCATAATTATCCGTACAGGTCGGTCGCTCCACCTGAATAAAATTCCCCAGAATCACCCGTCTCGTCAAATCAATGTCCAGTTCCGTGGGATGCGCGTCGTTCTTGATAATGCTCCGCTCCAGGTAGAGCTTGAGCGTATCCAGGGCCTTCACCTTGTTCCGGCGCCCGTAATAGATGGGACAGGGCGACAGAATTTCGACAAAGGAGAACCCCCGGTTTAAGATCGCCGCCTCTATGGATTCCGTCAAATCGCGCGTGTGCAGGATCGTCCACCTGGACACATAAGTCGCCCCTGAGGCATAGGCCAAAAGCGGCAGGTTAAATGGGGCTTCCGGGTTTCCCAAGGGGGTCGTGGTGGTCTTACTCGCATGGGGCGTCGTGGCGGCCACCTGTCCGCCGGTCATACCGTAATTCAGATTATTGACGCATACGACGGTCAAATCCACGTTGCGCCTGGCCGCATGGATAAAATGGTTCCCACCGATGGCAAAAAGGTCACCGTCCCCGCTGAACACCACCAAATTGAGTTCCGGATTCGCCAGTTTCATTCCGGTGGCAAAGGGAATGGCCCGGCCGTGGGTGGTATGATAGGAGTCCAGCTTTACATATCCGGCGCCCCTTCCGGAACAGCCGATGCCGGACACCATGACCGTCTTCACCAGATCGATACCGGTCTCCTTCATGGCTCTCAGGCAGGAGGAAAAGGCCGTGCCGATACCACAGCCCGGGCACCAGATATGCGGAATCCGATCCGTTCGGACCAGATCATCCAACGGGTGGCTCATGGGTTTTTTGCTCTGGTTCATTCCTTTTTCCTGTTGCGATTCTTGGTTGGGACGCGACTTAGAGGGTCTGCCGTGTCACCCGATCTCTTTCAGGGTTTCCACCACACGCTCAGGGGGAATAATGGTGCCCCCGGGATGGCCTACAAGAACCGTCGGGACCTGCCCGCAGGCGCACCGCTCCACTTCGAGATGGATTTGCCCCAGATTGATCTCCACCGTGACAAGCGCCCTTACCTGCGAAGCCAGTTGTCGAATCTGGGCTTCCGGAAACGGCCAGACCGTAATCAACCTGAAAAGACCCGCCTTGATGCCCATCTCCCGCGCCGCATCCACGGCGGCCAGGCTGGTTCGCGTGGAGACACCGTATGAGACGATGGCGATGTCGGCGTCGTCCATCCGGTAGGATTCGGTCCGAATAATCTTGTCCAGATTGCTTTGGACCTTTCCCACCAGCTGCGCCATCATGGTTTCCTGGGTTTCCACCGTCATCACGGGGTATCCCCGCTCGTCATGAGTCAATCCGGTCACATGGATGTTGTACCCCTCGCCGGCGATGGCCATGGGCGCCACCCCATTGGGGCCGGGCTTGTAGGGCTTAAATGTATCCTTCCTCCCCTTGGCCCTGGGTCTGTCCTTTGTCCGAATGTCCTTCGCCTCGGGAATCACCACCCGTTCACTCAGATGACCCACCATTTCATCGGTCATAACCAGCACCGGAATCCGGTAGGTCTCACTCAGGTTAAAGGCCTCAATGGTCTGATAAAAAATATCCTGGGGAGATGAAGGCGCCAGTGCGATAATCTCGTAATGGCCGTGGGATCCCCACCTCGCCTGCATCATATCTCCCTGGGCCCCCTGGGTGGGAACAGATGGCCAATCCGAGGTTTTCCATCATCAGGCTGAAGCCCGGACCGGACGTGGCGGTCATGCTCTTGACCCCCGCGCATGAGGCGCCCACCACAGAACCCATGGCCCCGATCTCATCCTCCATCTGGATGAAGGTCCCCCCCACATCCGGAAGCCTTGCGGCCATCCGTTCGGCCACTTCGGTGGCAGGGGTAATGGGATACCCCCCGAAAAATCGGCACCCCGCTGCCAGGGCCCCCTCGGCGCAGGCCACATCCCCTGTCATGAAATGTTCACCCGTAAGGACTGCTGGTTTCATGCGGCCTCCTCCGGCGGGACCTCCTCAGAAAATATGGCAAATTCCGGGCAGATAATTTCACAGTAGTGGCAGTTTACGCAATCATCCGGTTTCTTTACGCTCGGGGGATGATACCCCTTGGCGTTGAACTCCTTGGAAAACTCGAGAACATCCCGTGGGCAGAACTCAATACAATAGCCACACCCCTTGCACCGGTCTTTCAGAATATGAACGATCCCGGTGGTGAGCTGGATATCTTCCGCATCAAATGGAACCCGCCAGAATACCATGGGCACCTTCCCGATTACACGTTTTTAAAATTGGAGATGTTGTTTCATAGGATGGGTGGAGTATACGCGGTGGGCGTTTTATGTCAAGAGAAAAAGCGGGAGACGACAGGGAATTTTCGCAATGAGCTGGGCTTCGTGACCGACCTCAAATACAACATGTTCGGCCCGGTACGCCCTTGGGACCGCAGCGGCGACAATACCGGAGAGAACCTGCGGCAGGCCATGGCACAAAACCCCTACCTGCGCGTGATGGTCCAGAGCGGCTATTACGACGGTGCCACCACCTACTTTAACGCCAAGTACTCTATGTGGCACCTCGATCCGAGCGGCCGAATGAAAGACCGGCTACGCTTCGAGGGCTATCGCAGCGGACACATGATGTACCTGCGGCGCGAAGACCTGGAAACGGCCAATGAACATATCCGTACCTTCATCGAGGCAAGTACGCCCGAAGAGAACGAACCCGCCAAGTACGAAACTGTTGACCGGTAGCCTGCAAAGGTGGGACTACCAGGTCTTTACGGTTCCCTTTCTTTCGGAATACCGGCTTTTCTTAGAGGAAAAAATGGATGAGCAGCCCGATGCCTAACCAGGCGTAGCTGGCGTAAGCCAGCACGGTGAGTATGCGTTCCAGGAAGGACCCCTTGCTGGCCATATCGCCCATTCCCTTAAATCTGTCGTTGCTTATTTTCCGGGTGGAAAGCCACCATAACAAGCCTGAAAGGCCGAGGAACACCACATTAAGGACTAAGGTGTAATCGATGGCGAAAAATGTGCGGTCGAGGATGCCCCGCCCGCCTTCCAATTGGGGCAACGCATCAAAAAAGGATACACCATAGTGCA
>JARRPY010000051.1:0-21514 GCA_037382425.1 Deltaproteobacteria bacterium | reverse complement strand
TAAAGCCTGGGAGATTTAATGACCTGTAGGACGAAGGCCGAAACCCCTGACAACGCGGCACCCATGGCCTTTCCCAGGCAATGGGTCGTTTTCCCTTTTCCATTTCCCGTAACGACCTCGATGGATCCATCGATGTCGGCACCCGCCGGAGTTCGAGATCCCGTACCCTTGTGCACTCGCATGTCCGTTACCAGATCGGCCCGTTGGATGATCTCGTCGTCCGCCGATCCCGTGAGAACCAATTCCACGTGTGCGGGTTTCTTCTGCGTGAACAGGAGGAGCTCCCCTTTTTCGACAATTTCCTGGATACCGGGGTCCAGCAACCCATCTAAAATGACCATGTCGAATCGGCCCTCCAACACGGATGCCTGGGCCTTTTGAAACGTTTCAAGAACGCGTCCCCGAACCGGCGGCGTCTGGCTCCCCGGGTCCATACCCATGGAGCGACCAACCACGAGGTTCGGTTCGAGGCGGGATGCAGCCAGCTCTAGCGCGTCCCCGTACGCCGCCTGCTTGAACGCCACGTATAGGGTTCTAAGATTGCGGCCGGACGCCCTCAACATCAGTCCCAGGGGGGCATAATTGACGAAATCGGGGGGACCCGTATAGATCTGGATCAGTCCTGGTTTGAGCATTTTTCAACGGTCTCGTCTATCCTGCCGAAAATCGTTGACACAAAAAACCATAATTAGATAAAAGCGAGCCACGTCATACGTCGGAGGAAATGGGTATCTACTATAAGACACAAAGATCAGGCCTCATCAGAAAAAGCGGCCTGGGACTCATCCACGTCTATTACGGCGAGGGCGTGGGGAAGACCACGCGGGCCGTGGGGTTGGCCATCAGGGCGGCCGGCGTGGGACTGAAAGTGGACTTCATCCAGTTCATGAAGTCGGGCACCTCCGGAGAAATTCTGATATTCGCCAAGGTCCCCAACATCCGATACCAGTGTCCCGGAAGGCATCCCTTTATCCTCTCCAAAGGACCCGAAAGGGTTCATTACGACCATGCCGAAACGGCCCTGGGCTATGCCCTCAAGGCGGTGGAGGAAGGGTCCCAACTCCTCATATGTGATGAGATTTTAAACACCCTGATCTTCGATCTGCTCAAACCCCAACAGGTCCGGGATCTTGCCGAAACGTGCAGGGGACGAACCGAATTCGTGATGACCGGTCGAAAGGCGCCGGCCGAGTTTATTCAACTGGCCGATTATGTCACCGAACTCCGGCAGATCAAGCACCCCTACTATGACGGGGCAAAGGCCCGAAGAGGGATCGAGTATTGACAGGACCCCCTTAGTATCCCTTGGTTGGGTCCTGTCAGCCGTCGTATTCCCCCTCCCTTTTCAGTTCTTCCACGAATTCCTTGAAAAAGCGGTCTTTTTCCTTCCAATCCGGCCCGAATCGTTCATTAAAATAGTCGCCCAGTTTATGGAAAAGGTGCTTCCATCCGGGCTTTCCGCCGCTCAGTACCACCGTTTCAAGAAACTCTCTCAGCTGAGCGATCTTTTCTTTGGGCAGAAATGAGACCGCTCCCAGCTTGATCGATTTTTCCAGGGCCTCGGGGGTCAGGGCATGGGCCGTGAGCATGACCGTGGGAAAGTTCTTGGCCACGGCCATCTTGAGAAGTTCAAACCCATTCACTCCCATGATATCCAAAATGACGATATCGTAGGTATAGCTGAGGAGGTACTGACGGGCCTTTTCATAATCCGTTGCCTTGTGAATCAGGCACATGTCCAGTTCCTCGGCAACGGTCTCAAGGACATCCGGCTCATCGTCCACGATGAGAACCACTTTGTCTTTTAGTACGCTTTCCGAAGTCATTTGACTGTTCCTCTCCTTCCGTTGAAAACCCCCGCAGTCCCGCCACGGCGGGGCCGGGAATACGCCCGCTGTTCATTTTCATGTACGGGCGTAAAAGGTAGCAAATTTACGATCCATCGTCAAAAGGTATGACGACGTCTCTCTGGTTTACCCTCAAGGCACCTCTTCAAGATCAAAGCAGATCCTTCTGATGAGATTGGCGCCGATTCTGTAGGTGCGATCACGGGGAGCCCCCGCCCTTCTCGGATTGAATTCCGTCACATCCATTCCGGCCAGCCGAACGCCGCCCCTCAAGACCTCCTTCACATGACCCGAGATTTTATAGAGTTGGCTTTCATTGATCCCCTTCCAGTTCCGGAACCGAACGCCGTCCAGCGCATTTCCGGCGCCGATGTCCATATCCACCGAGAGATAGAGATAGGGTGTGCGGATGGAACCCAACACCGCACGTACCTTGGCTGATCCGGTCAGCAGATCCTTTTTGGTCAGGATCTTCACGCCGCGCTTTTTCAACCCTGAATAGAGGCCGACATAACGCCTGATGCGGTCATCCTTAATACGGAAAGACCGTTTGGCCGGATAATCACTCACCCCGAGGATATACAGGTTCTGGGCGGCCACGGTCTCTTCCTCAAGGAGATGAAAGAGGAAGGATGAGGCGTTAAAGGAATCGGACCGGCCCTGCAGAAAAGGATCGTTCGGATCATGGAGGGAGTGAGGATTCGTTTCCATGTCGTAAAAAATGGCCCCGGATAGAAAGGATGCGGGCACGGCATCCGTGTGACTGTCCAGGACAACCAGGCTCACCTTTTCGGGACCATAATGGGATGCGATTTTGTCGAATACGCCGCCGGTGAGGGAGTGATCCACCGCAATCATGCAGGGAATGCGAGGGAGTATGTTGTCGATGACCTGTTCTCCGATCATGCGGGCAAAGGTGCGGCATTCGTTTTTGTCTATGAACGACACAAAGTTGTCCACGTTGATATACGCCTGCTCCCCTGGCCCGGGGACAGGGCACAGCCAGGAGGGGACCTCCAGGGAGCCGATGGCTTCCCATTTTACGGGATCCACCTCCGCTTCGATAAACCGCATGACCGGGGGATAGGGATCCGAATCTCCCATGGGCCGGCTCGATAACTTTTCTTGAATCGATTCGTCTCTTTCATCCACATCCAGGGCACACCCGAAAAAAACCACCTTTTCTTCATGGCCATTCGCTTTTCTTTTCATGATAGCGTCTCTGCTTATCTTTGGGGTGAAACTGCGGACCGGTTTGAAGCCCCGCTTATCTGTTGAACCGATTCATGAGCTTGACGAGCCATCCCGTCTTGAAGTGAATGGCATCCTGAGGGCAGACTTCCTGACAGCAATAGCACCGGATGCACGCGTCGTAGTCAAAGACCACCTTCTTCCCTTTCAAGTCGATGGCATGGGCCGGGCAGATGTCGCCGCACGCCCCGCAACCCAAACAGGAAAGGCCGTCATGTACGGGCTTTGAGGCCAGAAACCGCTTGGTAAACCAATCAAACCGGGCAGGAAGCATACCGACCGAATCGAGGGTCGGGGTTTCAAAAGGGGGGAAGGAAAAGACACGTGACGAATCTCCCGTTAAGACCACCCGCGCAGGATCGGTTTCCCCCACTTGCCGATCCTTTGCCACCCGGTATTGGGGGAAGGATTGGAGCGGAACCCCCAGGAGCCGGCACACGGACACATCCAGGGCCACTGCATCGACGGCCGCGGCAACCAGATCCAATCGCACCGGCCTCCCATTGGACGGGCCATGGCCCTCCATTCCCCAAACACCGTCGAGGACCGTAAGCGCCGGCTTTATTGTCAGATAGATGTCGAGGAGAAGCGACGCAAAGGTATCTCGGTCCACCCCCGCCATCAGGTGCCATTCCGCCTTTCGCTGGGCAACGATGGTCCCGAAAAGGTTTTTTACGCCCAGGGTCAGCAGCATCATGGAGTGGGTTTTGAGTTTGGGCAAATTGATCACCACATCGGCCTCTAAAGCCTCAGCCGCGATCTCCAGTTGCCTGAATCGGGAGCCCGCAGGCGTCGACACCCGCATGGGGCGCGTCAATGGGGTCAGTTCGATACCCAGCTCCTGCGAAACAGCCGCCATACCGCACCGTTTGGCCACCCGGTGGAAGGCGCCCAGACCCGGGCTGTCACCGATAACCGGTCTCCCCCCGGCCTCGACGACCAGGCGGGCCACCGCCCGAACCACGGCCGGATCCGTGGTCACCCGTTTTTGCGGATCCCGGCCCGACAAGAGATTCGGCTTGAGCAGCACCCGGTCCCCCGGCCTCACAAATCGCGCTATCCCGCCCAGCGGCTCGAGGGCACGGGTCACAGCCGAATCAAGCACCCCGGTTTCATAGGTTTCGCAGCGTACAAGCGACACGGTGGTCATCTGGGCCGGCTCAAACGCAGATACAAAACATCACGGAATCTCGGCAAGCACACGCCTATTCCTCCTCGCCACCCATTGTCTGCAACAGCAGGTTCTTCTTTACCTTTCCCAGGGAAGTCCTGGGGAAGGATCGGCAAAAAGAAAACCGTCCGGGCCATTTATATCGGGCCAGTTTCCCTTCACAATGGGCGGTCAGACATTCCGTGGAAAGCCTCTCTCCCTCTGTAATCAAGAATGCGTGTCCCACTTCCCCCCAAATCTCATCTGCCACCCCGACCACGGCCGCATCGATCACACCCGGATGCGTTTTTAAGACGCGCTCTACTTCCGCGGGATACACATTCTCTCCCCCGGATATATACATATCCCTCACCCGGTCGATTAAATAGACATAACCGTCTCTATCCTGCCTCGCCAGATCTCCGGTGTGGAGCCAACCGTTTCGTATGGTCTTTTCGGTTCTTTCGGGATCCCGCCAGTACCCCGTCATCATGATGGACCCCCGAACGACGATCTCCCCCACTTCTCCCACGGCTACGGGCGTATCCTGCTCATCCACGATGGCCACTTCGCCATGGAACACGGGGATGCCGACGGTCCCGGGTTTTTCCAGTACGGCCGCCTCAGACGCCCACAGCAAAATCGACGTTTCCGTCTGCCCCATGATCTGGCGCACCTCAAATCCGGCCGCATGACAGCGTTGGATCAGTTCCGGTGTGGTTTTTTCCCCGCCGATGGCACAGACCTTTAGGGTGGAGGGGACCTCTCGCCTGTGTGCATCGACGGAGAGAAGCGCCCGGTAGACCGTGGGGACCCCCAGGAACTTGGTTACTCCGTAACGTCCCATGTCCCTGAAGGTATTCGATGCGTCGAACCTGGAATGGATAACGAGGGTCCCGCCTTTGAAGAGAACCGGGGATGCCTGGATAAAAAGCCCACCCGAATGGAACAAGGGAAGCACCACCAGCATGACATCGTCATGCGCCAGCTTGAAAAAAATATCCGCATTCAGGCAGTTGAAAAAGGTCTTCCGGTGGGACAGGACGGCCCCCTTGGGCCGCCCGGTGGTCCCGGACGTATACATGATGACATGGGGCTCTTCCGCATCGGCCGGTCCTCGCCATTGGGGGATGAGAGGCTTCATTCCACGAAACGATGCGGTCTCTTTCATAAAGTTCACCACACCGCGCTGTTCAGTGTCTTCCCCCACAACGGCCATCTTCAGCGACGGCAGGATATCCCCCGGTCCGGATGCTTCGAAGAGGCCCTCATACGCTTCCCCAAACACCATCAATTTGGGTTGAGAATCTCCCAGGGTGTATTCTAGTTCCGCCGGAGCCAAGCGGTAATTGATCGGCACAAAGAGGGCACCCAGCCTGGAACACGCCAGATAGATCTCGATGAACTCGGGGCAATTGTTCATCATGGCGCCCACCCGGTCGCCCTTTTCCACGTCCAGGGACTGCATCCAGCATGCCACCTGATCCACTCGACGATCGAGTTCGGCGTAACTGATGTCTCTTCCCTCAAACCACAGGGCAATCTTATGGGGCTGGAGTTCACTCCACCGGTGCACCAGCCAGGCAATGTTCATGGACTTGAACATCTCATGCCTTTAAGAGGGCGAGTCTGAGGGTGTTCAATCCGATCACCGCGCCCCTCATCCGGAGTGTGGCGAGATCTCCTCCCATCTCCCATGAAAAGCACGTGGCGATCCCTTTTCCCTTTACCGCTGAACACCCATTTAAGACATGCCGGTCTTCCTGTTTCATGGGAAACCCCAAAATGGCGAGTCCCACATCCGCGCCTGTCCGGTCTTTAACGTGGTCCGCCAGCACCAGTGTATCGGTTTTGGAGACGTCAATCTTGGCTTGACCCATGAGCGCGGCCACCCGATCCTCGGCCGGGACAGTCCAACTTTGTATGATCCTGGCATCGGGTTGGCTCAGGAGTCTCTGGGCGGCCAGTCCGGCTGAAAAGGTTTCCAAAACGGCGAGCGTCGCTCCTCTCTTGGTGAGCAGAGCCCCTATAACGCTCTCCAGGGTGTCCCCGTCTTCACCGAAAACCTTATCCTTCAGGCGGGACCGGACCTCAGTGAGGATGGGGGCCATGAGAGCAGAGGCGGACCTTTCCTCATCCGCTACGGCCGCCACGCGAATCTTGATTTCTCCCTGGGAGGCCAGAAGCCCCACTTCCGGATTTTCCCCGGGCTTGATGAGATCGCCGATTAAGCGATCCACCCCGCTTTCACCGAGCCCCACCACCTTCAACACCCGGGTCGACACCGTGCGATGTCCGAGGCCGAAACGGTTTCTGATCCATGGGATCACCTCATGGGTCATCAGATACTTGAGTTCCCTGGGAACACCCGGGAGACAGATCACCGGCTTTCGGTCAATCTCTTTGATAAATGCCGGCGCCGTTCCCACGGGATTCGAAATCGCCGTACTTCCCGTCGGCACGAAGGCCTGTCGCCGATTGTTCTCGGGCATCTCGTAGCCGTACCGACGAAAGGTCTCTTGAATCTGGACCATCAGATCTTCCTTGAATTCGAGGGGGACGCCCGCGACGCGTGAAACCGCTTCCCGGGTCACATCATCCAGGGTGGGACCCAAACCGCCTGTGGTAATCACCATTCCACTTCGATCGAGGGCACCCCGGATCACGCCTTCCATCTCATCCAGACGGTCCCCCACAGAGGTCTTGAAGCGAACGTGAACACCGGCCCGAGCCAGTGTCCGGGCCAGATACGCGGTGTTGGTGTCTACGATCTGACCCAGCAGGAGTTCGGTCCCAATGGTGATGATCTCGCAGGAAAGAGATATGACATCTTCAGGAGGGGTCATGATTGGAAAAGGCCATCGGGTGTTTCGGTGTCGGGATTAATAGTAGGAAGATCTTCGCCGCTTCTGCTGCCGACCCATAACCAAACCGAAAATCAAACCCAGCAGGAGAACCGCTCCGCCACTCAGAAACCATCGATTTCGCTCGGAAGACTTGAGCATGAGGTTTTCCTTGGTCAGCGTTTCCACGCTGCTTTGGGCCGTCTCCAATTCAGATGCCATCTTTTCGTAAGCCGTCTTCAGTTTTAAGAAATCAGACGATTCTTCCACAAGTGCTTTATATTTTCGCTGCAACTCCTTGAGTTCGCTATTGTTTGACGATAGACGCTGATGCAAATCATCTCGTTTGCTGGAGGCGCTCTCGAACTTCTCCTCAAGCGCCGTCAGTTGGGCTTCTAAGCGTTGGTTTTCCTTTTTCAAAGAAAGCGCTTGAATCTTCCAGGGGAGCCGGTCCACCAGGTATCGACTGACCACCCACCCCTCCAGATCCTTACGGTCCGAACGCAGGAGGCGCACATGACTCCAACCCGAGTCGGTTCCCAAAATTTCAACCGGATCATCTTCCTCCAGCATGGCGACAATGGCGTGGTCCACGCCCGGTCCTTTGCGAAGCGTAATTTTAGACTCATTGCTCACGTAGGCCTTTTCCGCCCAGCAGGGCTGCCCCATCAGAAGGAATCCGATAACCACCCCAACCGCGAGATACAATCGTTTCATCTTCATTTCCTCTTTCATCCGTCTTTCGCTTTTTGGGTCACCTCAATATCACTGATACGGGTACCCGGATATTGACCATTTTCGTCTTTCTCGAGATATTTGACCATATCCCACAGCGTGTTCAATGCCGCGGAAACCCCGACCAGGGCCTCCATTTCCACACCGGTCCGGGCCTGCGCCCGCACAAGGCATCTGGCCTCGATGGATACATCGGATACGTCGAAGGTGACCCGGACCGTATCCAGGGGGATCTGGTGACAATGGGGGATCAACATATGGGTCTGTTTTGCCGCGTTCATGGCAGCCACTTCAGCCACCGGAAAGGGATTCCCTTTTCTGATGGCACCGTCACGAACCGCCCGAAGGGTCTTTTCACTCAGTAAAATTTTTCCTCTCGCCTCGGCCAGACGCCGGACGACCGGCTTGTCTGTCACGTCCACCATTCCCATAGCCTATTCTCCGTCTCGGAACAACTCATTTTTGACGGCACCACCTTTTTTGATGGCATCCACGGTCTGAATCAACGCGGGAAATACATGCTCACGCGTGTCCCCGCCCACCACCACGGCCATAATCTCATCCCCTACGGATAGATGGCCGTCGTAAGTTTCAACCAATACATCAATTATTCCATCCATCTTCTTGGTATTATGTATAATATCTTGAATTTCGACATCATTGAATTGAATCCGAATCCCCCTCACCATCCGTCCATCCAGCGAGTTTTCCCGTACCACACCGAGATGGCTGGCGATCATTCCCATTTTGGAATAATCGGGATGCTGCTTGAGAGAATTAATCATTTCAGATATGGCCATAGGATCCCTCCACGTTTTGGTCAATGACCGTTTGATTCCTCTGAATCCAGCCCGAACAGCCGTTTCGTCGTGTCCAAGTATGTATTGAGCGTAGACCGACCCGCTCTCCCTTTCAGAAAAAGAATCGGGTCATTGATGACCTTTTCCACGGCCGAACGGGTCAGGGTTTCCACCACATCCCGCTGGGCCTCCGTGAGTTCCCCTAACCCGGAACGGCTCCTTTTGAGCTCGGAGCGAACAATGGTTTCGGCCTTATTCCTCAGCGCCACAATGGTGGGGACCACCGCTAGGGTCTTGATCCAGGTTTCAAATTTGACCACCTCTTCATCGACAATGCGCTGGGCCTTCACGGCTTCTTCCTGTCTCTGGGCCATATTCAACTCGATCACGCCCTTCAGGTCGTCGATGTCGTACACATAGACATTGCTGAGATCATTCACCTCCGGCTCAACGTCTCTCGGTACCGCAATGTCGATGAAGAAAAGGGGGCGGTTCCGTCTCTTCCTGAACGCGTCCTTCACCTGCGCCCGGGTGATGACACAGGCTGTGGCGGCCGTGGATGTGATGACGATATCCACCTCCCTCAGTTGAGAACCGACTTCCTCGAAAGAAACGGCCCGGGCGTTGAACTGTTCCGCCACCCTAAGGCCGCGCTCGAACGTCCGGTTGGCGACGACCAATGCGCTGACCCCATTGGAGAGGAGATTTTTGGCGGCCAGTTCGGCCATTTCCCCGGCACCGACCAACAGGGCCGTCTTACCCTCCAAATCGTGAAAGATCTTCTTTGCCAGCTCGACGGCTGCATAACTGATGGAAACGGCCGCCCCTGAGATGCCCGTCTCGGATCTCACCCGTTTGGCCACGTGAAACGCCTTGTGCATCAGACGATTCAGAATCACGCCGGACGTCTTTGCCCGGGTGGCATCATGATAGGCCTCTTTGATCTGTCCTAAAATCTGGGGTTCACCGATCACCATCGAGTCGAGACTCGAAGCCACCCGAAATATGTGGCGGGCCGCCTCCGCACCTTCCAGGGAGAAAAGGGCGGAAGAAAATTCACCCGGAGCCAGATCGGACAGATCGGACATGAAAGAGATGATTGCCGCTTTTGCCTCTTCAGGGGTCTCCGTGATGAACAGGGTTTCAACCCGGTTACAGGTCGACAAAAAGAGCCCCTCATTGATGGCGTCATGATCCCGCATAAAGGTCAGGACCTTGGATATATTGTCCGTGTCCGTTGCGAGGCATTCTCTCAAAGACACGGGCGCGGTCTCGTGCGTCATCCCGATATTGATCAGCCGATGCATGGGGATTACGGTCCCTCCAAGCTGCTGAAACTGTGATACCCGCCCATGAGGAGGCTGACGCCGAAAAAGGTGAAAATGAGGACCAAGAAGCAGACGATGGACATGACGGCGGCGCGGCGGCCCTGCCACCCCACGGCGAGTCTTTCGTGGAGCAGGGCGGCGTAAAAGAGCCAGCAGATGAGAGACCACACTTCCTTGGGGTCCCAGCGCCAATAGCTTCCGAGGGCCAGCTGGGCATATATGGACCCGGTAATCATTCCAACGGTCAGGAAAGGGAATCCATACACAATGGCGCGGTAGTTGATCTGATCCAGGGTGGCCAGGGAGGGAAGTCGGCTGTAGATGGATCCCAGGCGCTTGCGTTTGATTTGGTTTTCCTGAATCAAATACATGACGGCGGCCAGAAAGGCGATGGCCAAAAGCCCGTCCCCGATAAACACGGTGCCCACATGGACCGTGAGCCACACGCTTTTATACAGGGGACTGACGGGCTTCGACACCCAGGGCATAACCGATGAAATCATCATCAAAAAAGCGGCAAAGGGCGCGACAAATGAGCCCAGGACCCGTAACTTGAACCTGGCCTGCATCAACAAATAGACACAGATGATGGACCAGGCAAAGACGGTCAGTGCGGATTTCAGGTCCAGGGCCGGCGCGGTTCCCAGGAGATAGTACCGATACCCCAGAAACAGGGTGTGACAAACGAATCCCATGACCAGGATCCAGTACGCCGCCCCACCCGAATACGTTCAGGCAAAATGGTCTCGAGCATGGATACGACCTTGTCCCACTGCTGTGTTGAAATGATTTCGGGGAGACCGGCATCCACGATCTCTTGGAAAATCCTGCTGTTTTCCGCCTGAGACAGCCCCAATGCGAGGACCTTTTCACGAATCCGCCCCATGAGTTCCAAAAACGTCCCGTAAGCGTCTCCGTATTGTACCTCCAGAGCCTTTCTGAGTCGCTTGGCAAACGCAGGACTCTTCCCCGAGGTCGAGATGGCGATCAACAGATCCCCCCTCCTGACAATGGAAGGGACGATGAAGGTACAATCCGCCGGCTGATCCACGGCATTGACCAGGAGCCCCCTGCTGCGGGCCTGCTCGCTCACCTCATGATTCAGCGTCTCATCGTCGGTCGCCGCAATCACCAAAAACATGCCGTCCAGGTGTTTTTCCTCGAACCGCTCCCCCAGGGATGTGACCCTTCCCTCATGGATAAGCCCCTGGAGTGCCGGCGTGAACGCCTTACTCACCACGGAAAACCGGGTAGTAACTCATACGGATGTTACCCCTGGCACCGGTGATACGGGTTCGGGCGTTGTGTGTGCCGGACTAAACATAGCGGTCAACGGTTTCGGTAATAAACCGCTCTACCCCCTCTGACCCTTCCTTTGCCTCAAGATCGTTCAGGAGGGATTTGATTTTTTCATAGGTCACCGGATCATTGATCAGGTCGTCCGTGGACCGGTAGGCCCCACCCCGTCTTCCCAGTCGGTAGATCAGCCGTTCGCTATCCGGAAGGGACTGGTATTTTTCAATGACCCTCAACATCTTTTCCTTATCCTCAGGAAACGTTCCCGAAACCTCTTCCAGAAGGTTCATGATATGATCACTCGTGACCGTGCTGGTAATGCCGTCCAGGGTTTCAATGAATACCCGCATCTCTTCCGCCAGCATGTCGTCTGTCTGGGGGGTGAAGGTCCCATCTTTCAGCCTTTCATAGAGGGGGACCCGGGAGGGGACCCTCAGGCTTCTGAGGCGAATGAAATGGGGATCAATCTGATTGAGGACCTTGGCGGTGCCAACGGCATGCTCCCGCCACATTTCCTGGCCGCCCAGGCCGGGCATGACATACTCGGAGAGTTCCATTCCCGCCGCCTTCACCTTCCGCCCCGCCTCAATCTGCTGTGCGGCCTTAACCCCCTTTTTCATCAGTTTGAGGAGCGGATCATACCCCGTCTCCAGCCCCACATGAACCCGGTCCAATCCTGCTTCACGTATACGAGTCAAGGATTCCACCGATTTGCGAACGATGGTCCTGGACCTGGAATAGGTGGTGACGCGGGTGACCTCGGGGAGGGTCTTCTTCAGAAAATCGAGGATGTCCACCAATTCCCTTGTTTTCAGGATGAGGTTGTCCGCGTCCTGAAGAAAGCATGCACCGGTACCGTAATACAGCCACATGGCCACGCTGCGATAGCTCTCGCTCAAACCGGACCGGTTGAAAACGGCACTGATGACCTGGTCGTCTATTCGTCCGCTGGCACCCATCTGCCACGACAGAGACTTTATGTCGTCGATGATTTGCTTTACGGTCTCAATATCGGCTTTGATCTCCTCTACCGTCCTGAGGGAAAATTTTCGCCCCTTGTATACCGGACAGAACTGGCACTGGTTCCATGGGCAGTTTCGGGTCACGCGTAAAAGAAGACTCCTGGCCTCATTGGGCGGGCGAATCGGGCCCTGTTCAAAGCGCATCTGTTTTGGTCTCATATCCGAAAATCCTCACATCCAGTCGTTTCATACCGTCACACGTGGACGGATCTTCCCGACAGGTTCTGATTTAAAAATTAACACGTATGGCCCTCTCTTTCAAGGTATTCCCTTCAACCAGACCGAAGGCATAACACCATCGGCTCACCGAACCGTGGGTGCGCTTTTCCCTTGACGAATCGGGCCGGGTTTGGATACTTCAAGATGCACCCGTATGGGGCGCCATGGATGTGCCGTCTAATGTGACGCAGTAAATGAGAATCGAAAGCCGGAGGATTACCCATGAATATCAAGGACGCTGTCATCGTTATCACCGGTGGGGCCTCGGGATTGGGCGAGGCGTGTGCACGGAACTTTTTGAGCTTGGGAGCCAAGATCGCCATCCTCGATTTTGCAGAGGACAGGGGAAATGAGATCGCCTCGGAATTGGGCGAGAACGTCCTTTTCTGCCGCACGGATGTCACCCGGGAATCGGATGTTCAAGCCGCCATAGACCGAACCATGGACCGGTTCGGCGCCGTTCACGTGGCCGTCAACTGTGCGGGGGTGGCCCCCCCGGCCAAGGTACTGGGCAAGGAGGGACCCATGCCCATAGATCACTTCGAGAAGGTCGTTCAGATCAACCTGATCGGCACCATGAATGTCATCCGGCTGGCCGCCCAACGGATGGTGGAAAACGCGCCAGGCGACGATGGGGAGAAGGGGGTGGTCATTAATACGGCATCAGCGGCCGCTTTTGACGGGCAAATTGGCCAGGCCGCATACAGTGCTTCGAAGGCGGCGGTGGTTGGGATGACCCTCCCCATCGCCCGGGAGTTCGCCGAATACGGCATACGGGTCATGACCATTGCCCCGGGTATATTTGCGACACCCGTGCTCATGGGGCTTCCCGAGCATGTTCGGGAGGCCGTCGGAAAGATGGTGCCCTTCCCCAAACGCATGGGCGACCCTCCTGAATTTGCGGCCCTCGCCCAACATATTGTGGAAAACCGCGTGCTCAACGGGGAGGTCATCCGCTTGGACGGGGCCATTCGAATGGCGGCCAAATAAGCCAAAGGTTTTTGCCCGGGGATAAGACAGCAACCTCAGGCCACGGAAGTCATCTGGGGCCGATTCACTCAAGGCAGGGGTACCATGAAAGAGGTCTGGATCGTCGGTGCAGGAAAATTCGGGCGACTGGCATTCGAGCGCCTCTCTGAACGGCGAAAAGACACCCATTTTGTCCTGATCGATCCGGACGGGACAACCCTTTCCCGTTGTTACGGAAACCGTCTGATAAAGGAGCAGGCGGACGGTGTGGCCTTTCTCGACCGACATCTGGATCGCAGGAACGAACCGGATTGGATAATCCCCGCCCTCCCCATTCATTTGGCCGCAGAGTGGGTTCTTCATCGTCTGGGTCCCGAAAGGATCCGTCGGGTGGAGATCCCTTCTGAATTAGATCCTCTCCTTCCAAACCCAATCCATGGTCAGACCGGAGATGTCTACGTGACCCACGCGGAATTCATCTGTCCGGACGATTGCGCCGAGCCACGCGGGATCTGCACGATGACGGGAGAAAAACGTAAACAGAACATGTTTGAGGTCCTCGGCGAGATCGCATTGAAGCCGTTCCAATCCCTGGTCATTCGGAGCCACCAACTCGCTCCGGGCATCGGCGGTTATCGCCCGGCTCACCTCCACGCCCTCCTCGAGGCGTTAAAAAAGGCCGCAGGCCCATTTCTCATCAGCACCGCCTGTCGGTGTCACGGCGTCATCACCGGTCTCGAAAAGGTGCCCCATGAAATAAAGTAGAGGTGGCACCGAATCCTATCCCAGTGATTGCGACGTATTTTTAGGTGGGACCGTTCCGGCCACAGTCCTCTTCTGAGACATGGAACACCCGAAAATGCAATAAAAAAACCGGGCAATCTTTCAACTACCCGGTTTCCCTATGCTTTTCATGGGGTGGATGAAGGGACTCGAACCCTCGGCAACTGGGGCCACAACCCAGTGCTCTACCAACTGAGCTACACCCACCATACATTTTTATAATATCACAACCACTCACACCATTACAAGATAAAATGAAACTGCGGACGAAATATGTCAAGGGGCGGAAAAAAACAGGCGTCCCCCTCACTTTGATGACTCGATTATTCGGGGTGAATCAGGGACCTGAAACCGTTTTCAAATTTTTAGATTTGACGCTCGTTCAAAAATTCCATATATTTATCGGTTAAGCATTCCCAAAAAAAGAGTTCACTCAGCCCACGCAACTTAAAACACACGGAGCCGCTTCACATGTCAAACGGACACCAGGCCTTGTACAGAAAGATTCCGGCTGTTGATCAACTCTTATTGACGCCGAAAATGGGAAAAGCCCTGAGTGCGCATCCCAAAGGACTCGTCCTGGATGCCATACACGAGGTGATCGAGGACGTCCGTTCGAAAATCAAAAGCGGAGAGATAAAAGAGGCGTCTACTGAACTTCTTCAGGAAACCATCTCCATACAGGTATCCGAACGACTGCAATGCCTGTCCATGCCCAGCCTGCGCCAGGTCATTAATGCCACCGGCGTGTTGGTACATACCAATCTCGGGCGTTCGATTTTGCCTGAAGCAGCCCTCAGCCGGTTCGGGGAAATCGGCGGAGGGTATAGCAACCTGGAATACGATCTTTCGGAAGGGCAAAGGGGCAGCCGCTATGTGCATGTGGAAGGCATCCTCAAGGAGTTAACCGGCGCCGAAGCCGCCATGGTGGTCAATAACAATGCGGGGGCCGTCTTGATCGCCCTCGAAACCCTGGCCCGTGGCCGGGAAGCCGTGGTCTCCAGAGGGCAACTGGTGGAAATCGGCGGATGGGGAGACGCCACAGGATACCGGTGATGGAGGATTTGGGAAGCGGTTGTTTTTTGGATTTCAGCCACATGGGATTGATGCGGGAACCAACGGTCCAGGAAGTACTGGGTCAGGGGGCCGATCTCGTCACCTTCAGCGGCGACAAGCTGTTGGGCGGCCCCCAAGCCGGCATCATTCTGGGCCGCGAGGCCCTGGTGGAAGGGATTCGGAAGAACCCACTCAACAGGGCCCTTCGCATTGACAAACTGACCCTTCTGGCCCTGGAGGAAACCTTGCGGCTGTACCGGGATCCGGCGTCAGTGCTCGACAACATTCCAACCTTGCGGATGATATCCAAGTCCTACGAAAGCCTCAGAAAAAAGGCCAACCGCCTGTATGCGAAAGTCAAGAACCTGGAGACAGAAAACTTCAGTATCGGCCGTGTGGATGGAACATCACGGGTGGGCGGCGGGGCACTCCCTATTCAGGAACTCCCCAGCCGTCTGTTGTGTCTTATTCCCGGTAAGCTCTCTTCCCAAACCATCGAAGCCAGACTAAGAGGCCACTCGCCCCCGGTCATCACACGCGTGGAAAAGAACCAAATCCTGCTGGATGTGCGCACGATCCAGAAAAGTGAGTTCGACAGCGTCGCAGACGCTATCAGGGCGGTTGCCTTTTCGTAAAATAGACACCAAGGGGAACAGGTGGAAAACATCATTCAACAGGTTTTAAAAGAGAGCAACCGGGTCAGTGAGACATTTATCAGGGACAACGGGTCCACACTCGCCGCACTCGCCGAAAAGATTGCCTCCACATTTTTGAGGGATGGGAAACTCCTCATCTGCGGAAACGGGGGCAGCGCCGCCGATGCACAGCACATGGCGGCGGAATTCGTCAACAGGTTTCAGATTGAACGCCCGCCGCTCCCGGCACTGGCTTTGACAACCGACACATCAGTGATTACCAGTATCGGTAACGATTATTCATTTGAGGATATTTTTGCAAAACAGGTGAAGGCCCTGGGGGTCGAAGGAGATATTCTGCTGACCATCACCACCAGCGGATCTTCTTTGAACCTTGTAAGCGCCGTAAAATCCGCCAGGAAAAAGGGGTTGTTCACTGCAGGACTGTTGGGGAAGGATGGCGGCCAACTCGGGCCCATTCTTGATATGGCCGTCATCGTCAAGAACCATGTCACCGCACGCATTCAGGAGGCGCACCTACTGGCGGAACATATGCTTTGCCAACTTGTGGACCACCTCCTCTTTCAGCAGCACATGAAAACCGATGAGGCCGTCTGAGGGCTGGGCATGGAAACAGATTCCGATGACTGAAAAAGATCCCTTGATGCTTGACCCGATCTCCTTGGAGAAAATCCACGGGTATCCACTCAAAGAGAGAAAGAGCAAAGTCGGCATCTCGGATTTCGGCGAGGCCTGGACCCCCGGGGGTGGCTTTTCGGATTGGCTCTCCACCCTGCCGGGAATCCTGGCGGCGGGGGATCTGAAAGAGATCGTCCGGCGAACGGCTCATGCAGCCGGTACCTCCAGTGCGATCATCCTTGCCATGGGCGCACACCCGATCAAGGTCGGTCTCAATCCCGTTATCATCGATCTCCTTGAACGCCGAGCCATCAGCGGGATCGCCATGAACGGTGCGGGCATTATACATGACGCTGAACTGGCCATGGTGGGCAATACCTCCGAGGATGTGAGCGCGGGCATCGGCACGGGTGAATTCGGAATGGCCGAGGAAACCGGCCGGTTCCTCAACGACGCCATTTCATGGGGCGCTCAACAAGGCCTTGGACTCGGGAAAAGCGTGGGAACGATGCTGGTGAACGAAGGCTTCCCGCACAATCGGTTCAGCATCCTTGCCGCCGCTCATGAACTGAATATCCCCGTCACCGTCCACGTGGCCATGGGGACAGACATTATTCATTGTCATCCAAAGGCTGACGGCGCCGCCATCGGAAAGGCCTCCCATCTTGATTTCCGTCTGTTTTGCACCCTGGTATCCCGGCTTTCCGGAGGCGTGTTCATGAATCTGGGATCTGCGGTGATCCTGCCGGAAGTTTTTCTGAAAGCCCTCAGTGTGGTGAGGAACCTCGGCCATGCCGTTAAGGAATTCACCACAGTGAATATGGATTTTATTCGACACTACAGGCCTACGGTCAATGTGGTGCAACGCCCCACACAGGAGGGCGGAAAAGGATACTCCCTGATCGGCCACCACGAGATCATGTTCCCATTGATGGCGGCCGCTATCATTGAAGCACTTGACAACACCCCATAAGAAAAGGATATTTTTATGCCCATTTACGAATATAAGTGTGAATCGTGTGATAACGAGTTTGAAACGCTGGTTTTCGGCACCGACGAGCAGGTATGCTGCCCCCGGTGCGAGGGAAACGATGTGAAACGGCTCATGTCGGCCTGCGGCTTCAAGAGCGGCGAAGCCGTCACGCCGTCATCAGGTTCATCCGGGTGTGCGACCTGCTCCAGCACAAACTGCAGCAGCTGTCATTGACATCCGCATAGGCGCCCCGCACCGAATCAACCACCATAGGCTATTGTCCACATCAGAGAACCGCCTTGTTCAAGATCGGTTTCGGATATGATGTCCATCGATTTATTACGGATCGGCCGCTGATCCTCGGGGGTGTTGACATCCCGCATCCCCTGGGGTTGGATGGCCACTCCGATGCGGATGTCCTGACCCATGCCGTGATGGATGCCATATTGGGGGCCATGGGTAAGGGGGATATCGGTCGGCACTTCCCGGATACGGACCCACGATTCAAAGGTATTTCCAGTCTCTCCCTTCTCAATACCGTCACGGAAATGATGACAGCTGAAGGTCTCCAATTGAATAATCTGGATGCCACCCTCGTGCTGGAGGCGCCTAAATTGGCGCCCCATCTGGGTGAAATGGCGGGCCGGCTGGCCGAAGGTCTGAATGCCCCCGCTCATACGGTCAATATCAAAGCCACCACCACGGAAGGACTCGGGTTTTGCGGCAAGAGGGAGGGCATCGCGGCGTTCGCCGTGGTGAGCCTCTGTAACACGAAATATCCATAGCCCTCGATCCTGCGACCGATTTTGACTCCTTGTAAACTTGGAGATGTGTTCTGACATAAGACAAATGGAGCGCCCAGTGGGTATCAAAGTCTATAACACGGCCACTCGAAACAAAGAAATATTCGAGCCCCTGAACGCGGGAAAAGTGGGGATCTATGTCTGCGGCGTCACGGTCTACGATCTCTGCCATATCGGTCACGCACGCTCGGCCATTGTCTTCGATGTACTGGTCCGATACCTGCGTGCCCAGGGCTTTGATGTGACATACGTCCGAAATTTCACGGATGTGGATGACAAAATCATCCAACGCGCAAATGAACTCGGAAAAGAGACATCGGACATCGCCCGGCAATATATTGAAGCCTTCAACCAGGACATGGAACGGATCGGCGTGCTCAAGGCCGACCACGAACCGAAAGCAACCGAATTCATTCCGGAGATGATCCGGATGATCGAGGCCCTGTTGGCGGGGGGATATGCCTACTCAGTGGAAAACGATGTGTATTACGCGGTTGAGGCATTTGAGGACTACGGCGGCCTTTCCGGGAGAAAACTCGACGATATGCGGGCGGGCAGCCGGATCGAAGTGGACCAAAAGAAACGACATCCCATGGACTTTACGCTCTGGAAATCGGCCAAACCCGGCGAGCCCCAGTGGCCCAGTCCCTGGGGCCCGGGCCGACCGGGCTGGCACCTGGAGTGCTCGGTCATGAGCAACCATTTCCTCGGCCCCACCTTCGATATTCATGGCGGGGGCCGGGACCTTTTGTTCCCCCACCATGAAAATGAGCGGGCCCAGTCCATTGCCGCCAACGGCGGCCAATTTGCGCGATACTGGGTCCACAACGGCTTTGTCACCGTGGAATCGGAAAAGATGTCCAAATCACTGGGCAACTTCCTCACCATACGCGATGCCCTCGAGACCTACCATCCCGAAGTCCTCAGACTCTTCCTCCTCTCCAAGCACTATCGCAGCCCCTTGGATTTTTCGAAAAACGACGTTTTAAACCTCCAGTCCGGCCTCGTGCGGATCTATCGCGCGCTGGAGCGTATGGAGACGATCCTCGGACCGGCTCAATTCGAGGGGGAAGACCCGCGGTTTCTCTCCCTTCAGAAGACCGACTCCGAGAATCCTTTCATTGACGGTTTTACCCAATTCATGGACGATGATCTGAACACCGCCGGCGCCGTCGGTCTCGTCTTCGAAAAGGTAAGAGCCATAAACCGGATCATGGACGCAGGCGGAGACGCACTCGATACGGACGCACGTCGCACGCTCGAGCAGAACCGAATGGATTTGCTGCGCATCGGGGAGGTACTGGGGCTCTTGAAAGAAACCCCTGCCGTCTTCTTTGATCAACTCAGCGGCTCATCGAAAACACCCGATCCCGCCGAAATCGAGCAAATGGTGGAAGAGCGGCGCGTGGCGAGATCTCAGAAGGACTGGGCCAAGGCGGACGACATCCGCGCTCAGTTACAAGATATGGGCGTGGTCCTGGAAGACGGTCCTCAGGGAACCACCTGGAGACTCGATGTTTGACCTCCAAACCGATCTCAACCCCTGCGGAGATCAGCCCCACGCCATCAGTGACCTCGTAGACGGCCTTGCCAGGGATCTCGATCATCAGGTGCTGTTGGGCGTTACCGGCTCCGGTAAGACGTTTACCATGGCCCACGTCATCGCCGCAGAACAAAAACCGAGCCTGGTCATTGCCCCCAACAAGACCCTGGCCGCCCAACTCTACGGAGAACTCAAACACCTCTTTCCGAACAACGCGGTAGAATACTTCGTCAGCTACTACGACTATTATCAGCCGGAAGCCTATATCCCCCAGAGTGATACCTACATCCAGAAGGACTCCCACATCAATGAACAGATCGATAAGATGCGCCACGCCGCCACCCGCTCGCTCCTGGACCGCGATGATGTGATTATCGTGGCAAGCGTTTCCTGCATCTACGGTCTCGGATCACCGGAGGCCTACCACGACATGCTCCTCTACCTGGAAACAGGCACCCGGACATCGAGGGAAGATGCGGTAAAGAAGCTGGTGGAGATCCACTACGAACGGGGGGACATCGATTTTTATCGCGGCCGCTTCCGGGCGCGCGGGGACGTCCTGGACATCTACCCCGTTCATGAAGAGCACAGAGCCGTCCGCATCTCTTTTTTCGGGGATGAAGTGGAATCGATTCAGGAAATCGATCCCCTGACGGGCAAAACCACGGCCTCGCTCAACCGGATCACCATTTACCCGGCCACCCATTACGTCACCACGGTGGAGATCAGAGAACAGGCGATCGAGGCGATCAAGGTGGAATTGGCCGAGCAGGCGGAGGCCTTTTACAAGCAGGGCAAATACATTGAAGCCCAGCGAATTGAGGAACGCACCCGCTTCGATTTGGAGATGATGGCGGAAATCGGATATTGCCATGGGATTGAAAACTATTCCAGGCATCTCACCGGCCGCAAACCCGGTCAGCCGCCTCCCACCCTGCTGGACTATTTTCCCAAGGACTTTCTTCTCATCATCGATGAAAGCCATATCACCATCCCCCAACTCAACGGCATGTACAGGGGGGACCGGTCGAGAAAGGAAACCCTGGTCACCTATGGGTTCCGCCTGCCATCGGCCCTGGACAACCGACCGCTCAAGTTCGAGGAGTTCGAGGCCAGGCCCAAGCAGACCATTTACGTATCGGCCACGCCCGGGCCCTACGAACTGGCCAAATCCGAGATGACCACCGAACAGCTGATCCGGCCCACCGGCTTGGTTGATCCGGCTATAGAGGTCCGGCCCGCCGCCAATCAGGTGGACGATCTGTTGGGATGGATTAGCGACAAAGTGGCGCAAGGGGACCGGGTTCTGGTCACCACGCTCACCAAACGCATGGCAGAGGACCTGACCGAGTACTACGCAGATCTGGGCTTGAAGGTCAAATACAGGCACTCCGACATCAAGACCATAGAACGAATGGAACTCATCCGGGAACTCAGACTGGGTGTTTTTGATGTACTGGTGGGAATCAACCTCCTTCGCGAGGGCCTGGATATCCCGGAAGTATCCCTCGTGGCCATTCTTGATGCGGATAAGGAGGGATTTCTTCGTTCTGAAAGGTCCCTGATCCAAACCTGCGGGCGAGCCTCTAGAAATGTAAACGGAACCGTCATCCTGTACGCGG
>JARRPY010000050.1:0-10733 GCA_037382425.1 Deltaproteobacteria bacterium | reverse complement strand
TGTATAGGCTGTTTCCTAATGTCATATTCTACACCACCGACTTAGATGACCGGCTGCTCCATCCGGAAGAAATGAAATTGACCCGAAACCTGGTGGTCGCCTCCTGCTACGGCCTCAGGCTGAACCGGGATCTTCAAAAAAATATCCCGCCCTTCAGGGACACCTATCAGACCTCCCTCTTCTTCAGCACGCTGTTGGCGCTTTCCGGAAATTCGAATGAACTGAGCCCGGAGAAGGTGAAACACTGGCTGGGACACCCGCGGATATTCGAGGTGGGGAAAAGCGGCGCCTTTGATCTCTCTGCTAAAAAGGAGGCCTCGGATAAGGAGGATAACTCGGATTATAAGGAAAACTCGGAAGATATCCTAAATCAGCTCCGTGGGGAGACGATTGTCTCGGAGGGATGGCTTCATCCCTCGACCGATGAGGACGCCCATGTCCTACGCTTTTGGTGGGTGGTTTCGGCTAGTCTCCTGTTCATCGTGATTTGTCTCGCCTTCTACTACCGACCCCAGGGCAGAGAGGAGCCGAGGATTCCATGGAGGATCGTGTGTCTGGTGGGATACCCGCTCCTAGTGGCCGGGATTCTCTATGGGGTGATCACTTCCCAGGGAGGTGGGGTCGGTGAGCCCCTTTCCTTTACCGAAGGAATCAGTATTTGGCCGACTGAATTCCTGCGCTTCCTGATCGCCGGTCTTACATTCTACTTCATTTTCTGCGTATGCCGGAAGACCCGTGAAAGTGACCGGACCCTATCGGCCTATTTTGAGCCGGAAACCACCTCCGGGTCGGATGGAGGCGATATAGCTAATAGATCAGAATCTCAAAAACGATTATCGACCCTCTGGCGTATTCACAAAATACGGTGTCGTCCGAAAAGGAGATGGTGCCGGGTCCTGTTACTGAGTGCCGGTTACTCCGTTTTGTGCACATTTATCATCCGAATCGGTCCCCCTGCAGTGCCCTTTAGGGGAGACCCATCCTGGTGGGTGGATCGACTGGCCTTATTCTTTTGTGTGCCCCTCTTTATCGTGCTCGTCTTCTGGGTGGTGGATGCGACCAGAGAGGCGGTTTGGCTCATCAGTGGGTTACAGGGGGAGGAGACGGACTGGCCTCAGTCCACAAAAGATCGGGAACCTCGGTCCTTTCGAACGAGTGAGGCGGGCCTGAATGAATGGATCACCATACGAATGGTCGTCGACCTCACGGAAACACTCAACCGGTTCATATATTATCCGGTCATCATCATTCTGCTCTTGGGGGTGTCGAGACTCCGCTATTTCGACAACTGGCATCTCCCCGTGGGACTTTTGGTGGTCATGCTATTGGGACTCGCCCTTTCCCTTTATTGCGCCATCAGCCTCAGACGCGCTTCGGAGGCGTCGAGACAACGGGCGCTGGATGCGTTATGGATCGAACTGTTGGAGGCAAAGACCGCCAAGCCCGACCAGAAGGGTGTGTCGGACGGGATTGAAATGATCCGTACGCGTATTCGTGACATCCGTAAGGGGGCGCTGGTTCCTTTTCTTGAACAACCATGGGTCCGGGCCCTGGCCATTTTTCTGAGTGGTGGCGGAAGCCTTCTTCTCCTCGAGCTTCTGCCGTAGCCGTCCGCCCCCTTTTCTTCGGGCGAGGAGAAAGGAAGGGGCACTGAAATGAGATCCGGAAAGGAGGAAGCGCCATGATCGAGAACAGCCAAAGGCCGAAGGATTGGACCGTCCTCTGCTATCTTGCAGGGGACAACAACTTGGATGGTGCGGCGGTTGAGGACATCAACGAGATGGAAGTCGTCGGCTCCACAGACCGGGTGAACGTGGTGGTTCAGGTGGACCGCTCTGCCGACTACAACCTCAACGACGACAACTGGCGCAGCACGCGCCGGTTCTACATCACCAAGGGCGTGGATCGACGCAAGGTGACCTCGGAATTGCTGAAGGACCTGGGTCCCACCAACACCGGCGACAGCCGCTTCATCAATGATTTCATCCGGGAAACGGTTGCAGACTACCCCGCCCAACGCTACATGCTGGTGTTGTGGAATCACGGGAGCGGCTTCTATGTTCCCCCGGAGATGCTGGCGGGCGAGAACGCCCCTTCGGGTAGGGAACTGACTGCGCGTGCCCGGCCGAGGCTCGGCCGAACCTTTTTCCACGGGACCCGCAGCCGGGTGCTTTCGCTGGACCCCCCTCAGAGAGGCATCTGTTACGATGACGGGTCACAGGATTGTCTGGACAACAAGGAACTAAAGGACCTGGTCGTCTATATGCAAAAATGCATCGGAGATCGAAAGGTGGACGTCATCGGGATGGACGCCTGTCTCATGACCATGCTGGAGGTGGCTTATCAGATCCGTGATCATGCCCGCGTTCTGGTGGGGTCCGAGGAGGTCGAGCCCGGTGATGGATGGCCCTACGACCGCATTCTGGCCGAGTTGGCCGGCTCGCCGGACATGAGCGGTTCTGCGCTGGCCGAAACCGTCGTGAACGCGTACATCGTCTCCTATGACAGGGGAGCGCCCTTCAGCCCGAGTGTTACGCAGGCGGCAGTGGACCTGACCAAACTGACGGACATCACGCAAGCGGTGGACGATCTTGCGTCTCAACTCCTGAGCAGTTTGGAAAAAAGTCAGACGCAGACCGATATCTACATGGCATGGAGACGCACCACCCGTTTCTATGAAAATCTCTATATGGACCTTTATCAGTTCACCCACAACCTGAGCGAAACCTCCGGCGATGCAGAAATTCAGAGCGCGTGCACCCGTGTCAAGCGGATAATGGATGGCAAGGACGGGGACTCGCCGCTCATAGCCGAACGTCATCTGGGAGAGAATCTCCGGGGGGTTCGAGGGCTTTCCATCTACATGCCCCCCTTCCGGCATCCATCGGATTTCTATGGGGAGCTTGATTTTGCCAACCAAACCCGTTGGGCGGAGTTCCTGGAGGCTTACCTGAAATAAAGGAGAAATGTCATGAATGGTCGTCCGCTCATCATCCGGGTCGGCGAAGGATCGATTACCAGAGTGAAGGCCCCGGCCGTTGTGCTGGGCCATTGCCAGGGAATGATGCCCCAAGGACCCGAGCAGGCCGTGGACGAGGCCCTGGAGCATGCGATCAGCGGGTTTCTGGAAGACCGGAGCATCAAGGGGGAACTCGGGGATTTTTTTGCGATTCCGGCATCCATGGGGTCATTGTCGGCCGAGACAGTGATCGTCATGGGGATGGGACCGCCCGATCTTTTCACGAAAAGGGCGGTGAGCGAAAGGGACAGCGGCGATTTCCTGCATCAGATTGCACACCGGCTGATCAAAGGGCTCCTGGCCACGAACATCAGCCGGTTCGCCACCGTGCCCATTGGCGCTGGGCGGGCCGGGGTCCCCACCCGCGCTGCGGTCAAGGCCTATGTCGAAGGGATTTGCCGTGCGCTCCTCACCCTGGATCCCGAACGGGAGATCGGCGAATTCACCATCGTGGAAAAGGACGCGGCCAAACTCCAGGACATTTACGGCGCGCTTGAAGAGACAGCCGAAAAACTGCGGGGACAATTGGTGTTGGATATCAGAGCGCTTAACCTCCCCGGGGTCTCACAGCCGAGCGGGCCCCCGTCGGCGTACCCCATTCTGCTGGTGGCCCGTCGCAAAGATCTTGAATTGACGTACAGTGTCTATACCAACCGACCGGTCCAGTTTATGAAGACCATGAAAATCGAGGACAATACGTTGAGACAATTCATGGGCCAGGTGACGAGCTATCTCGAGACGGGGCACGGCGCGGAAGGCCTGACCGACACGGCGCAGGTCTTTTATGAAATGATGGTGCCGCCGGAGATAAGGGAGGTGGTGCGCCGGGATGGCCAGGCATATGGGGTCGTCCTGAACCTGGAAAGCGCGCTCACTCTGGTGCCATGGGAGCTGTGCTACGATAGGGAAGCACAGGTTTTTTTGGGGGAGTTCTCTCTCGGCCGGCAGATCATGCGGGAGGAAACCTACCGTTTCCTGCCCCGCACCCGCGACAAAGAACAGGGCCTGGATATGCTCATCCTGGCCAATCTCTCCGGTGATCTGCCCGGCGCAGAGGAGGAGGGGAGAGAATTGAAGGCATTCCTGGAATCCCTGCACGACCACTCGTGCCCGTCCCTGCGCGTGGACCTTCGAACGGCGAAGGATTTCCCAACCGATCAAAAGAAAGCCGAAATCCTGAAGCTCATCTATCGAGGCCGGCATGAAATCGTTCATTATTGCGGGCATGCCTTCTACGACGAGGTGGACCCCTACAAGAGCGGCTGGATGATTGAGCGAAGGCCTCCTGAGGTGATTCGGGCCTATGAGTTTGCCAATCTCCCCGAGCCCCCGGTTTTTGTCTTCGCCAATGCATGCCAATCCGCTGTCGTGGATGACGGGGATCCCGCCACGAAGCAGAAATTTGCCCACAGCTTGGCCGGCGCCTTCATTCGAGCAGGCGTGAATCTGTACCTCGGCAATATGGTGAAAGTCTCCGACGCGGGGGCAAGGGCCTTTGCCGGACATTTCTATGACGCCCTCTTCGAAAAGGGGCTGGCCATGGGCGAAGCCCTGACACGGGCCCGCCGGCTTAGGATGACAAGCGATCTGAAAGATCCCACCTGGGGCAACTATGTGCTGTACGGCTCGCCCACGTACCGCCTATGAACCCGGATATGTCTTGCCGAATGATGCGGCACCACTCTTATGGGGAGGATTTAAGATGGAACTGAAAGACGTTTTGACCGAAGAAGAAGCCAGGGTATACCGGCAAGGAGGAGAGAAGATCAGGCGGCTCAGCGAGGAGCTCAAAAAGGAGGCCCCGAAACTCGACAAGACCGATTTTGCCCGTTCTTCAGGGTCGACTAAGAGTCTCGGTCTCCTCAGCGCTCATCTGGGAGCGGATCTCAAGAAATTCTGGCGCCTCATCAATGAGGCCAACAGGCTTTACTCGGCGGTAAAAAAGGGGATGGACCAAGCGGGTTCCACCCACGAATTCATCACGGTTCAAGCCCTGGATCTCCTGGGCGTGTCCGATACCAAAACCCGGAAGATACTCCACGGGGCCTGTACGGCACCGGACCGGGAAAAGGACCTTCGAAACCTCGTATTTGAAGGACATTTTTACGGAAAGGTGGCGGGGAGGCGTAACGGGAATTTCCTGGAAAGGGTCTTCGGCGATCTGGCCCAGGGGCTTATGGGATTCATCGATCGATATGTCGATGACATCGATGAGACCGCCTTTTCCAACTTCAAAAGATACTATGCCCATGCCACGTCAAATGATATTCAACTGAAGGAACTGGGCTGGGCCGCCCATTATCTCCAGGACCTGGCCGCGCCGCATCACGCGGGCAACATGGCCATCGGATTCGAGACCGTGACGGATAATTGTGAGACGCACTTTCCTTTTGAAAAGTTCGCCCGGGGGTATGTCTATGACCATCCGACCGCTTTCAGAAAAAAGGCCCGGGACATCTATAATGAATTCAGGCAAACCTTCACCAAAAAGCGTCCGGAGGCGATCGCGAGGGAAGTGCAGAAGCGGGCGCTTCCCAACATCCCGAAGGTTCAGATACTGGATGGGGCTGCATGGACAGAGGTCATCCATGCGGCCATCCCCCTGGCCATAGGCGCCACGGCCTTTATCTGCGATCCCTTGAATACCTGAGGATCTCGAGAACATTCCTTTGACTCAATCAAGGAGCTTAAGATGAAACTTCCGGAAATCAATGAGACCGTCACCACCGAATGGGCCTTGGAGCTATGCCGTCATTTCCAGCTGGACTACCTGGTGCCCCGCATCGAGGAAGACCCGGACCGATTCGGGAGCTGGAAATTCGACGGCTGTTCCTGCCTGCCGGATGAGGTCATGGGGCTCTTCACGGGATGCGACTGGAAGGATATCACCTACAAATGTTGTCTCCCGCACGACCTATGCTACGCCTATGGAGAACCGGGAAACGTTGCCGAAAGGAAGCGGGTGGATGTTAAGTTCTTCAGCAACCTGGTGACCAAAGCGGGCATGAAAACGTCCATGGCCTACGCCTTTCTGGCGGGTGTCAGGGCCGGCGGGGCAGAGGAATTTGGTCTTTCCTTTTCCTGGGGCTTTGCGAGAAATCACAAATCACGGACCCCTGACGTCCATTTGTAACCGGCGCCTTTTTCGTAATCAGAGAAATGACCCCCGGCCGTTTTGGGGGTGGTGAATTGTGGGGCCTGAGATAAAGATGTGAAGATGGTCAGGGCTTCTCACGCTGATCCTCCCGTAAGGCGCTTATCATCGTAGAAACACACTTGGCTACAGCCCATCAATAAATTCGGTAAACCATTTACACCCGATAAAAAAGCCCCATCGTTGTTTGGAATAGACCGTCATGTTTCGATATCGGATGTCGCGTTCAGCGCACCCAACATAAATTTTTTTATGCTCCCCTTGATAGCCTTCAGAAAATCGAGGCCGGAAATGGTTGCAGCATTCCTTGCGTTTGCCGCAGGATCGTTCCGGTCGACGGTTCTTATATGTTTCATGTCGTCACTTCGCTTTCGAGATCCGTCTATTGTCGGGTAGAGGGGGGGCTGACATCAAAGTCCCCTGATCCATGAAAGAGCTGGCAATGTTAGGGTAGAATGAGCCTTCGGGCCGTTTTTTCAAGCACATGCACGGCGAAAACCAGGGTTTTGAACCGTTCATCCTTTGTCTGGCCGTGGTAATAACGGTAGTAGATCTGCTGGGCAATGACGGCCAATCGAAAGAGACCGAAACACAAATAGAAATCGAGGTGTGATACGGGACGACCGATCTTCTCAGCGTACCGACGTATCAATGCTTCTCGGGTCAGGGCCCCTGCCATCTGGGTCGGCATGGTCCGTATCGCCTGCACCTCGGGGGGGTCATCGTCCTGAACCCAGTAGGCCAGAGAATTGCCGAGATCCATTAAGGGATCGCCGATAGTGGCCATTTCCCAGTCCAGTATACCGATGATACGCGAGGGATTGTTGGGGTCCAAGACACAGTTGTCCAGCTTGTAGTCATTGTGAATGATGGTGGGGGTGTCGGTCTCACCTGGCATATGTGCCTGTATCCAGGCCATCACATCTTCAAAGTCAGGCGCATCATCGGTCCGTGCGGCTCGGTATCGTTTGCACCATCCCTCCGCCTGCCGCTGGACGTAGCCCTCGGGTTTGCCGAAATTATCCAGGCCGATTTCCTTGTAAGGGATGCTGTGAAGCTTTACATGAAGGTCCAGAAGATTTTCGCAGAGCTGTTTTGCCTCCTCCGGGGTGAACGACAGCCCCGGTGGAAGATCCTTCCGAAGGATGATGCCGTGAAGCCGGTCCATGATGTAGAAGGGGCAGTCCATCACATCCGGATCTTCACTATAGGCAAGCGGTTCCGGGCAGTAAGGAAAAACCGGGTGGAGGGCCTTTAAGATCTTGTACTCCCGTGCCATATCATGGGCTGTCTTGGCCTTGGTTCCGAAAGGGGGGCGGCGCAGTACAAATTCCCTGTCGTCTATGGTGAGCAGATAAGTGAGGTTGGAATAGCCGCTTGGGAATTGCCGTATGGTGAGATCACCGGTCAAACCGGCTACGGCCTCTTTCAAAAATGCCTCCACCCTGACCCGATCCAGGGTTTCGCCGTTTCGAATAACGGTCGCTTCGTCTAAGACAGTCATGGTATCCCTCCGGTGGTGGTGAACTTGAAACTGGAAATTGGAAATTGGATGAAAATCATGAATCGTGACGCGCGAACCGTTAGAAACAAGAAACAGACCTCGGTTGGCCGGCTCATGCCGGTTAAGCAGGGTCCTCAGGGACAGGGGTTGCCTTTGCTCATTTCGCAGGCCTTGGGAGACAGAACCCCTCCACACACGATACAACGAAGTCTGCGTATTGATCGACCGTGACGTGACGCTTGGCATACTTCCACCGCTTGACATACCAATCCTGGACCATGGCCTTGATGACCGATGCTGCGAGTACACTATCCTGGACAACAAACCGGTCCTCCGCCACGCCTTCATCAATGATTTCGGTGAAGAGCCTTTCGGTTTCCAGCTCACTGGCTTTGGCCTCTTCTTTATGCGTGGGCGCCAGATGCCGGGCTTCCATATATGAAAAATAGAACCAAGGGAGCAGCACTTCACTCAGGAAGATGTGCGTCCGAATGGCCACCCTCAGTTTTATTACGGGGTCTGTTACCGGGTCGAGGTGCGTCTTCAGGACGCGTTGGGTCGTGGTGCGACCCGTGTGAAGGAGCATCTCCAGGAGGTCTTCCTTGCCGGAAAAGTAGGCGTACAGCCCCCCCATGCTCAGACCGGTTTCCCTGCTGAGATCCCGCATGCTCATGGCTTTGAAGCCCTTCCGGTTGCTGATCTTAAGGGTGGCATCCAAGATGCGCATCAAATTCTTATCTAAGGTCTTCTCCCGCTTGATGCTCATGGCCTGACGGTGATTCCTGAAAACCTCCCGGCAGATCTCCTGACGGGACAGGGCCACCCGCCGTCTAAATGCATCGAAGGTTGCCAGGTTCTCCATCGGTTGTCCCATCCGACCGGGTCATCTCACATCCCGGCCTTTGTACTCTCCCAGAATCCTTTTTCCCACGGAGATCTTATGCACCTCATCCACCCCGTCGTAGATACGGGCCGCCCGCTCACCCCGGTAGTACATGGCAATGGGCGTATCATCGGTCATGCCGAGGCCCCCGTGTACCTGAAGGGCCCGGTCCACCACCTTCTGCATCACATTGGCCACGTAGAACTTGATAAGGGAAATATCCTTCATGGCGGCCTTGACGCCCAGGTTCTCGATGGTCCAGGCCGTATTGAGTATCATGAGTCGGGCCGAAAGGATGTCGGCAGCGCTGTCGGCCACATAGGTCCTGATGACATCCGAATCGGCCAGGACCTGGGTGGGGGTCCGGCGTCTATTGACGGCATGGGAGCACATGAGGTCAAAGCAGCGGTTGCAGATGCCGATCCATCGCATGCAGTGGTGGATCCGTCCCGGGCCCAACCGTTCCTGAGCCATGACAAATCCCATACCCTCGCCGCCCAACAGATTCTCCTGGGGGACCCGGCAATTCTCGAAACGGACCTCGGAATGGCTATACCAGCCGTCCCCGGTGTGGCCCATGACCGAGATATTGCGTATCAGGTTGAAACCGGGGGTATCCAGCGGAACAATGATCATGCTGGCCCGGAGATGCCGGGAGGGTGCATCGGGGTTGGTTTCGGCCATGACAATGGCGAATTCGGCGCCATCGGCGGCGGTGGTGTACCATTTGTGGCCGTTGATTACATAATCGCCGCCGTCCTTGACCGCGGTCGTCAGGAGCCAGGTGGGGTTGGATCCGGCCACCTCCACCTCGGTCATGGCAAAACAGCTCCTGATTTTGCCCTCTATATTGGGCCGGCAGTAGGTCTCTTTCTGCGCTTCTGTCCCGTATTTGTGGAGGATCTCGATGTTGCCGGCGTCCGGGGCCTGGCAGCCAAAGACATAGAGCCCCAGCGGGGTTCCGCCCAGGGCCTCGGCCACCATGGCGTATTCCATGAGGCTGAGGCCCATACCGCCGTATTCCTCGGGATGGAGGGGGGCCCAGAGTTCCATCTGTCGAACCATATCCCGTTTTTGTTCAATCTCGGGGAGCATGGCCTGAAACCCTTTGTCCATAAACGCCGGTTCCATGGGAATAAGTTCCTTTTCCACAAACTCGTGCATCATCTCCAGAATAATCTTCAGCCGTTCGGATACAGTAAAATCCATGGTGTATTCTCCTCTCTTGGCTACGGGTGAAGGGTCTGAGCTTCTTTCGTTCTTACCGGTATGTCATCAAATGGGGCTCTTTCCGGCACTCCAGATGATGGATTACATTAAAGGCGTTTAGAAATATCCTTTCGTCGTTATACTTGAATATGGAAATGGAGGTATTTCTGAGCTGCCACCCCAACTGCAAGGCCATGTCATCGGCGAGCCCGAGGGCCATCTGCATGGTGGCGCTGATCACCCCGCCCGACGTAAATAGGACAATCCGTTTCTGCCGTCCGTTTTCGATCATCACCCGCTTGACCGCATCGCGAACGCGCGCGGTGAAGGCCGCCCAGGTCTCTGTTCCCGCCATATCGTACCGGCCTGAAATCCACCGCATCATGGCCCTTTCAAAGACCCGCTGAAAAGAACGCCGTTCATTCATGCGATCTACATCCCGGGCAAGCGTAGGGTCCTTTTTGAGCATGTCCGGCAACTGGGAGGCCAGGACGCCTTCGGCATTGTATTCGTTAAACCCCGGATCCGTACGAGGGTCTGAAATCGGGGATGGCCGCATGCGCGCCATGGCAATTCTTGCCGTGTGCCTCTGCCGCTTTAGTGATCCGGAATAGGCCGCGTCAAATGTGAGTCCCAAATGATCGAGGTAGTCCCCGAGGATCGTGGATTGGGTTCGGCCCAAATCGGAAAGGGCATCGTAGTCATCGCCTGCAAAGGATGCCTGGCCGTGACGGATCATGTAGATAGCGCTCATGGATGGATGTCCTATCGCCTTACGAAAATGATGTCAACAAAAATCGAGCGATCGTTCGGTTTTTTGTCTTGAAATGGACCGCACCGTACGCTATGCTAAGGGCATAGATGGTTTTAAAGATCGTCATGTGGGGACACATTTTTGAAAATGAAATTGCTGGTGTGCATCAAACAGGTTCTGGATTCCAACATACCGCTTTGTATCGATGAG
>JARRPY010000049.1:0-10739 GCA_037382425.1 Deltaproteobacteria bacterium | reverse complement strand
GGCGAACAGGTGCCCGCAATCCGAACCCAGCACCGCCTGTCCCCGGGCCGTGGTCACCCCCACGGCCATGAGGCCCGGCGTGTGGCCCGGCGCAAAGAGGCCGCGAATGCCGGGCAGTAACTCGCGGTCCTCTTCAACCAGGGTCAAGCGGTCGCTGCCCTTCAATTCCGCTAATCTTTCCAGGCAACGGCGGTCTGAAACCAGCTCAAAAGGCGGTTTGCGGGCAATTGGATCTTCCAGCCAAAAACGGTATTCCGCATGGTGGACCCATATGTGCGCCTCGGGGAAAAATTCCAGGGCGCCGGCGTGGTCCCAGTGCAGGTGGGTGAGCATCACATGGCCGATGTCATCGGGCGCAAGCCCCAGGCGTCCCAGCATCTCCCAAGGGGGGGAATAGCCGGGGAGTTCCGCCGTCTCGGCCTGGTCGGGCCGGCAGCCGCAGTCCACCAGCACATTCACATCACGGGTGCGCACCAGCCAGTAGAAATAGGTTCTGTGGGACTCTTTGTCCCAGTCAGACAGCCACCGCACAAAGGCGCCGCTGCCCGTCACATTGCCCGCATAATTCAGGGCGAAAATCTCATAGGTGCTCATCGCGCCTCACGTTGTGACGAAGGAACGGGGTCCACTTTTAAACTTATGGACCTTACCACACATCACGTCCCCCGGCTCGCTTTATTCGTTTGAACCAGCGTCTTTATGTGTTCGACGATCACATCCAGGGGGGTGCCCGGCGTGTAATTGCCCGAAACCCCCATGTCATCCAGGACCTTGACATCATCGGTTGAGATGAGCCCGCCGGTCATGATTCGGATATCTTCCACATGCCGTTTCTTCAACTCCTCCAGCACCGATGCGGCGATGATCGGCATGCTTCCCGTGTGGTCGCTCAGGGCGATGATATCCACGTCCTCGTCAATCGCCGCCGTCACCACCGCCTCAGGGGTTTGATACCGGCCCGTGTAAATGGTCTCCATGCCGGCGTCCCGAAATGCGTAGAGCAGGGTCAGCGCGCCCCTTTCGTGGATATCGCAGCCGACTTTCGCAATCAGTATTCTGATCTTTCTGTTCCGGTGCATGGCTATTTTCGATCCTCCAGCGACTGTTGAAGGGTGATCGGCGTCTTTATCTGATCGAACGGGTCGTACGGAATCCCGTAGGCCAGGCGGATCACCCCGGTGACTTCACCCAATGTTGCCCCGATCTTTGCCGCATCGATGATCGATCGCGTCACATTTCTTCCCTCCCGGGTGTCATCATGGAGCTGTTTCAGGGACCGCCCGAGCGCCGCCTGATCACGTCCTTCCTTGAATGCCTTGATTTCTCTCACCCGTTCCCTGCGAAGGGTCTCCGTCGGCGCCTTGTAGGCCACACCCCGAATGGCGCTGTTGATCGGCCCTTCCTCGCCCTCATCCCTAAACGCGTTCATTCCCACGATCAGGCGTTTGCCTTCTCCCTTTTCCCGCTGAACCCTGAGGCGGTTCTCCTCCATGATGCTGTTCAGCCATCCGGATTCAAGACACTCGAAAATCCCACCCCTGGCTTCCACTTCATTCAGGTATGCGTTGACCCGTTTTTCCAGTTCGCTGGTAAGCCATTCCAGATAATAGGAGCCGGCCAAGGGGTCGGCCACCAGGGGGACGTTGGCTTCGTGGGTGATGATATGCTGGGTGTCCAGGTTGAACACCCTGGCCTCGTAAGACGGCAGGCCAATGGCTTCGTCTATGCTGGAGGCATCCAGGGAATTGACCCCTCCCATCACGCAGCTCAGCATCTGAAGCGTCACGCGGGCGGCGTTGTTGAGCGGTTTTTGGTTCTGAAGCGAGAGTCCGGAGGTGCGGATGCCGATTTTCAACTGCATGGCCCTCTTGGTCCCGGCCCCCAGTTTCTCCTTAGCGATTTTGGCCCACATCATCCGCGCGGCGCGGAACTTGGCAATGGTCTCAAAAAAATCCGACTCCGCGTCAAGGGAAAAGACCATGGGGCCGTAGTCATCAATGGATATGCCGCGCTTGGTCAAGTCGCTGCAGATGGCCGTGGCCACGGCCAGGCATCCGCCAAGCTCCCTCACCGCATCCATGCCGCCCTGGCAGGGGTCCACTCCGTTGGGAGCAAAGGGCCGCCATTTGGGCGTATGGCGGACCGAATACTCGATGTGATCCAAACAGATCCGCCTGGCGATGTTCGTGGGAAAATCAGGGGATGCGTATACGAGCTTTGCCCGGACAGGGTCGTTGATGCTGTTCCCGCGGAGTTTTGTGACGTCCAGGCCCCGTATCTCCATGAGGGCCACCAGCAATGAATAGAAATAGATGAAATTGGATATGCTGGAATGGGCCAATTCGCACACCACCTCTTCCATGGGCACGCCCTGTAACATCCTGTCGTATACGGGTAAGGCGTACGTGGCCACGCCCCCGCACATCATGCTGTTCCACGCAAATGGATGATCCGGATCGATCCCCGACTGGGTCGGCAGATCGGCCAGCAGGCGGAGGTCTGTCATGCCGTTTTTAATATATTTCCTGAAGGCCGCGTTGGTTTCTTCGGCCGTGCTGTAGCTGACGATGAAGGATTTCAGCCAGAGCCGATCCCGGTACATGTCTGGATACAGACCGCGGGCATATGGGTACTCGCCCGGATCACCCCGGTCCGCCTCATAGGAGAGATCCTTCACGTCTTCGGGCCCGTAATGGGATTTCACGTCAATGTGGCTCTGGGTGGCTGTCCGCACCATATGACCGAAGTTCCGATCGACCGACACGGTTTTGTCCGTCATCTCTTCATCCTCCCCATATGTCCTCTGAATCGGATAACAGAAGCTTCAGGATTTTAGCGAAGTTTACGCCAGCTTAAATTGGATTGTTTGGATAGAATCCGCTGTTAATGATAGGGAGTATAGGCAATTCGCCCTTGGGGATCAAGGATACGGCCGCAACCTATTTTTCAACCAGCTTCTCACCGGCTCATATCGCCAATGTCGGGCAGGTTCTTCATGAAGATAATTGATGATGAGACCGTATATGGTTGTCCGCGACATTATGCGTCCTCTGGTGGTACCAAAGGCTCAATCAAAGCGACCAATGACGGGAGGTCTTGCTGTATCGTGTCCCATACAATTTCCACATCCACATCATCGTACTCGTGAATCATGAGATTTCTCATATTGACCATTTCTTTCCATGGAACAGAGGGATGCAAGGCCTTCGTCTGGTCCGAGATGCGGCGCGAGGCTTCACCAATGATTTCGATTCTCCTGACTACGGAATCCTGGCATTGGATATCAGCCAAAAACGCCTCCTTTGTCATGTCCTTCACATAGGATATCACAAGCCTTGCAGCTTGGAGAATGTCTAGGAAGTAAACCTGGTCACGTTCCATAAACCACCTGCGCTGAATTGAGGATGGCTCTTCTGCGGATATAATTCCGGCTCATCTCGATCCCCCGGCGGCTAACCAGGTCTACATTTCTTCCGAGGATCTGCTGCAATTCCTCCTGCATCCTGGCCAGATCAAACAGGGTGTGACGGGCTTCTGGGTTGAAGCGAACCAGGACGTCCACATCGCTATCCGGTCGGAAGTCTTCACGCAAAACGGATCCGAAGATAGACAGCTCCTTGATCTGCCACCGACGGCAGAACGCCTCGACCTCGTCCCTCGGAATCTCTACTTGTGATGTCATTCCTTCATCCCCATGATCCTAAGGCGCTCAATGCCCCAGTCATCCACAATCTGAATTGCAGCCAGCTGGCTTTCGTGGGGTTCAAGAGGGCGCGGCACTGTGCCCCGGTGGGCTTCCATCAAGTCTTCATCAATCCCTGTCCTAAGATTCTCGGACAGACGGGCCCAACCTGCCGCGGCCCCCGCCTTCGGAAAAAAAGCGCTTTTACGGGGTGCCCCACACCCCGGGACCGAACCCCATTGAGGGCCATTATACCATATTATATAATAAAACGCATAACGTCACAGGAGGCCCCAAATTTTCAAGAAGCGGCGTTGGCCAGATCCAGGGCCATTTTCTTTTTACTTTCGAGATCCGCCACGCGGTATATGGATACATATTGACTCTGGCTGGGACCGGAGCCCTGATAGGTTCCCAGACCGTGAAGGCCCGACACCCAGTTTTGCAAAAATCGGGAAATGCGCATCCGTTCATCCGCAGGCGCCGCCGCCTTGAGATATTTGGCGACATAATCTCTGACTTCAGGGTTTTCCAGTTCCTTTTCGCTGGGCATGGTGGCGGGAATGCCCCCTGCGATATCTCCGGCCAGTGCCAGCACCTCCCAGAAGCCGTCGTTGGTATTCAATTTGGCGATATTTCCCATGGTTTCATCGGGCATAAAGACGCCCGAGCCTTCGGGCTCCTCTTTTCCAAAATAGGCGGCTGCGGTGGCACAGGCCAGGGAGGTGTCATTCAGCTGAAGCATCCGCGTGATTTTCTGGGCAATATGCGACGCCTCCGACAGGCCGTTGTATTCGGCCATGAGCCTTGTGGCGCCGATGATGAGATCCATGAATCCCACCTTGCAGGCGCCGCCGCAGTTCATCCGGTGGGTTTTGGCAAACCGGGTGATGAATTTCTGGGTGTATTCCACTTCCCCGCACATGAACACCCGGTCCCAGGGAACAAACACATGATCAAAAACCACCAGGCAGGTTTCCCTCTGGCCGTAGAGCGGGTTACCGAGGAAACGGGCATCCGTTTCATGCTCCCGCTCGGCACTGAACGGATTGTACTGGCCGATATAGGTGACGCCTTCCGTCCCGTTTGGGACGACGAAGGCCACCGCATAGTCCTCCTCTCCCGCTCTCGAGGAGATGCCCGGCAGCACAAGGGTCTCATCGGCGGCGTAGGCGCCGGTGGCATGCTGTTTGGCGCCGTTGACCACGATGCCGTCGGGCCGCTTTTCGACAACCCGGATATACATGTCCGGATCCTGTTCAAGGGGCCGCTTGCTGCGGTCTCCCTTGGGATCCGTTACCGACCCGCTCACCACGAGATCATTTTCTTGCAGGTATCGCATATAATCGTTGAAACGCCCGTGATATTCGGTCCCTTTATCATGATCGATTTCCCAGGTGGTGGCGGCCAGAGAAGGCAGCATCTCATTTCCCGGACAGCGATAGTTGCAGGTGCCCAGTTTCTGGCTGCTCAGGCGCGCCATGTCCAGACGCTTGAAAAGGTCTTCCTTGCTTTGGTGAATGTGAAGCGCCCGGCTGATGGGCTCGCCGGTGAGGTGCGATTCAGCCGTCATGATATCATGGTATTCAGGATCCAAAGTCAGCGCATAGACCCGAGCCGTGGCATCTATGACGGCACTGGTGATGGGGTGCTCGGTCAGCTTCTCGACCTTTTTGCCCCCTAGGAAAAGTTTGGGCTTTAATTTTGCCACCCGGTCGCGATATTCCTTTTCTGTCTTAATGGCCATTTTTCCTCCATGGTCTCTAAATCATCGTTAAAGAATGCCCACTGTTTCAAGGTCATGGTCAGAGCCAGCAATAAATATTTTTGGTTTTTCCAACTCCCGCCGCAGGGCTCTGTCGTTGAGCCTGAAGCGACGTTGAATCTCGCGGACATGAAGCTCCTTTTCCGAACCGCCAAAGACGAGCGTGAACACTGAAGTCCGCGAACGGGAAGACAATATTTCACTTGATGTATCCCATTTTGCATGATTATGCCATGCAATTTCGTAGTCTTTCCACTCATTTCTTGGGGAATAGTAAAATCGGCCCCTCTTTCCCCAAACAGGCAGCCGCTGCGGGCCGTTTTTTGAGGAGGCGACAGAGCTGGAAAAATAGATCCCTGCCTAGCCTCCATGCCCACGGGCTGCCTCTCTGCGCCGGACTTGGGCCGCTCCTTATTTCTTCGATTTCATGCCGAACAGGAAACGAATAATATTCAGTCGCCTGATCAGCAGTTCATAGACGGCCATAATGATGGCCATGGACACCGCTGCGATCACGAAAAACTTGGTTTCGACACCGCTGCCCCACTTAACGACATAGGCGCCCACCAATAGGATGACCGAATGGTGGAGGATGTAGAACGGCAGAACTGCTTCGTTGGCATGGGCCAGGATTCTATTGTTAACGTTAATCAGCCTGGACCCTGTTCCGAGCAAGCCGATGATCCAACACCAGCCCACAAGCCCCCTTAAGGCCTGAACCGCTACCCAGCCGGAGAGGTCCAAGGGGCGGAGCGCTCCGCCGGCCGACATGTCGTGCCGGGTAATTCCGGGGATGACCAGGTTGAAACCGAAATGAGTATCCACGTGCAAAGCGGTCAGGATAACCGCCCCCACCAGGAACATCGGGCCGTACCGGTGAACTATCTCCAAAATCCGGCGGTTTGAAAAAATCATGTAACCATAGCTGAAGAACAGAAGGTAAGAAATGGGGTCCCAACCGCCCGTGATCCGGATGCCGCCCAGCCCGATGAGCTCAAAACCGGCGCCGGCAGCTGAAATGGGGATGAAGAGCAGGAACAGGCCCCAGGGTTTTTCGAAGCGGTTCGACAGTCTTTTCAACCCGCCTGCAATCCGTTTTTTAGACCTGAGGAAGAACGGAAGAAGAATCAGCGAGAAAATAAACAGGTACTCCAGATACCACAGATGGGTGCCATGGCCTAACGGGGCGAAGTTGCCGCCGAAGCCCCACATGCCGTCGAAAAATTTAGGGTACCACTGGAAGAACCCGCCTCCCGCTTGGCCTCTGAAAAGTCTGATCGCGTAAACATAGAGCGGATTGATCAGGAACGTGCCGACAATAACCAAAGGGATCAACAGGCGCGTGATTCGGGCTTTTACGAACGGCCAAGCCGGCCCCGGCTTCAGGGAGAAAAAGACAGCGGCTCCTGATACGGCAAAAAACAGCGGCATGAGCCAGAGGAAATTGAATTCTCGGAAAGCTGACAGGACAGGGCTTCGTACCGCATTAAACACGTCGGTGGTGTGGTAATCGAAAATCTTGGCGCAATGAAAGAAGAAGACCATCAAGATGGCCGCGACCCGCAGCCAGTCCAGATAATACAACCTGCCTGTTTGCCCAATATCCCGGTTTTCGATGATCGCGGTCGATTGGTTATTCATGCCATCGTGTCCTTCCCGCTCCCGAACCTGACAAAGTTATTCAATTATTAAAGGATTGTCCCCTTCATTACTAACACCGTTCAGGTCGGTTGGTCCGGTTGGATGTCATGATCGGCCCTGCAATCGATAGATTTTTCATTTTCGTCGATAGATTATCGATAGATTTATTTTTCATCAGTATTGATTTCGTAGCGGGTTGCCCGCCCCTTGCCTCGCTGGACAAGCAGGTCGCGGGCAACCAAATCAGAAAGATCCCGGTATGCGGTGTTGTAGGAAACCCCGAAGGTGTCAAGGCACCATCCGCTGGTCACTTTTCCAACCCTTTGTACCTGAGTCATGATTTGTTTCTGGCGGTCGTTTAACTGCGTTTCAACCGACGGCGGCACGAGCACCCCATCCACCCTGCGTTTCTCATCCGTGCCTTTTGGATAGACGGACGAGAGGACCTGCGCGAGCCGCCAAAAGAGAGGATTGCGGCCCACGCACTCTTTCCTTCTTAATGACGGAACTTTCAAATTTATGATGTCCGCGGCCCGTCCATCGAATGATATCTTAGAATCTTAGGGGCGTCCCGGTTATCACAGCACGGAGCTACGCCAATTTGACGTCACCATTTTGTCAACTTTCAAACTTGTGGTCGCTTTCACAGCGGCCCCAGATTAATTGGTCTTGAAAATCATCAATTGACATGAGGATATTCAAGGTTTATAATGCGATCATGATCTCAAGACCAGCACCCATCCGTCAAATCGGCGCTTCGTTTCAAATTCATCCGGTCACGGCTCTGCTCGGGCCGCGACAGTGCGGTAAGACCACCTTGGCACACCTCATCGCCGAACAGGAGCCGGCAACAATTTTTGATCTGGAAAGCCCGGTGGATGTCCAGCGTCTCTCCGCCCCGATGCAGGCATTCAAGGCGGCCTCCGGCCTAATCATCATAGACGAGGTCCAAAGAAAGCCGGAACTTTTCGAGTTACTCAGGGTATTCGTAGACCGACCGGATCAAAATGCCCGGTTTTTGTTATTGGGGTCAGCATCGCCTCAACTGGTGAAAGGCGTTTCAGAGTCTCTGGCTGGAAGAATCGGATTCGTGGACCTATCCGGTTTTCAACTTTGGGAGGTCGGGGTGCAGTACCGCGACCGGTTATGGCTCAGAGGAGGTCTTCCCAAAGCCTTTCTTGCCGATTCCGAGTCAAACAGTATTCAATGGCGCGAAAACTTTATTCGAACTTTTCTGGAAAGAGATATCCCGCAGCTCGGCATCACCATCGCGGCGGAAACGCTTCGTCGATTCTGGACCATGGTCGCCCACTACCACGGGCAGGTCTGGAATGCAGCGGAATTTGCGCGGGCCCTCGGCACGGCTGAAAATACGGCCCGGCGGTATCTTGACATCCTCTCCGGCGCATATATGGTTCGGGTGCTGCCTCCGTGGTATGAGAACCTGAAAAAACGACAGGTCAAAGCGCCCAAGATATATATCCGTGACAGCGGGCTGTTTCACAGTCTTCTGCAGATTTCAACCCTGGCCGACTTGCAGGGACATCCCAAGATCGGTGCATCATGGGAAGGCTTTGCTCTAGAGCATATCATCCATTTTTTTCGAACCAGAGAAGCCTACTTCTGGGCGACGCACGCCGGCGCGGAACTCGATCTTTTGGTCAGCATAGCCGGGAAACGCTATGGTTTTGAATGCAAATACTCGGATGCACCGGGCAGAACCCGGTCAATGCACATCGCCATTCAAGACCTGGGACTGGAACATCTCTATGTCATATATCCCGGAGAGGAGACATATGCCCTTGACGATAAAATCACAGCCATTCCATTGAAAATGATTTCAGAATTGGGGGAAATGGGAACTATGACTTCAAAACCGAAAGGGGGATAGGGAACACCCGAATCATTTTTCTACCAGCGTTTTCCCTCTTTTTGATCTGGTTTCAGCCAAACTCATACCCCATCCCGACCCAGTAATGCCAATCTTCAACGGCTTCCCTGGTTTGTTCAGACATTTCGCTGATCGGCGTGAGTTGGGATAGCGGAACCGCCAGGCCGTCTCTGTTCCATGGAATCTTTACAAACATCTCCCTCTGGCATTCTTCCTCAGGCCCCATCGCAATGACATCCACTTCATCCCCTATCTTCAAAGGGGATATGGCACGCTTCTGAGTGCAGACAGCGGTAAACGGAAATTGAAGCTGATCTTCGAGGTAATAATACCACCCCATGGCCTGTTCTTCGGCTCCATATGCATCAACAACAATTTCCATGCTGATGCGCTCTTCACGATCTTCGTCCCGTTTTGCCTTGGCCATATGAAGTGTCCTCCCCTTGGAAAAGACTCGACCCTTTTCGCTCAATGCTCAATTTATATTCGCCCCTGAAGCAATTCGAGTAGCTGTATTTCTTCACCGGAGAGATTCAATTTTTCCTATCACCCTCCCTGTCGAATCAGTCCTGAGCGGAACGACTCCAGCTTATCAAAGATGCATTCAGTGACATTTTCTTTACCGGCGAACAATGCGCCATGGAGCATCTCATGCCTGTAAAAAAAGGAAGTAATTCACAAATCAAGATCTGACCCCATTCCCACTTTCGTTGACAACCTTGAAAACAGGTATGGACCAATGGTCCGCGAAAATGCTTGACATGGTTCACTATATAGTTTACAAGTAAGTCATGATAAAACTCAATATACATGAGGCAAAAACGCATTTGTCCCGCTATCTTGAAGACTTGGCCAAGGGGGAGGTTATTATCCTGTGCAAGAGAAACGTCCCGGTTGCCGAGATCAGGGGGATTTCACCCCGTGACACCCGGGCACGGCGGCCGACCGGCCTGGCCAGGGGGGAATTCGAGATCCCCGAAGCGTTTTTCGACCCTTTGCCTGAAGATATGCTGGCCGCCTTTGACGGTGAATCCCCTTGAGAATTCTTCTGGATACCTGCACCTTCCTCTGGATCATTACCGATGATTCCAGTCTTTCCGCCAAAGCAAGGGCCCTTTTTGTCGCCGCTGAAAACGAGGTCTTCCTGAGCGTAGTTTCAACCTGGGAAATCGCCGTTAAGTACAAACTGGGTAAACTGCCCCTCCCGGAATCCCCGGCCAAATATATCCCTCAAAAGAGGGAGCAGCATGAGATCGAGTCGCTTATATTGACCGAGCAGGAAACCCTGCATCTGCCCAAGCTCCCTGATCTTCACAGGGACCCTTTTGACCGCATACTCATCTGCCAGGCCATTGTCGAGGGCCTTTGTCTGTTGACGCCCGACGAATTGATCATTCAGTATCCTGTCCATTCAGTGTGGTAACAAGTTCCTTAACGAAACAGCTCATGCCGCCACAGGCATCATCTGATCTAAAACCAGGAAACCTCTACAACATGCCCCTGCACGATAGGATTCCAAAGCATCTTTCGCTTTCTTTAGGCCGATAACCTCGTAGGTCCAACGCCCATGCCGGATAGAAACTTATTTTTATTGCAGCGTACCCCTTCTAACAATTTATGAGGACACACGACACTCCCATTTAACGTTCCAATCCCGAAGATATGGTACCAGGACTTGACTTCTGCCCGCACCATCTGTATGATTTTGTCATACTATTCAGGAGGGGTCTCAATGAAAACCAAGAAACCGCGTTCCGCCT